>PMMO01000174.1:14766-14975 GCA_003162215.1 Ignavibacteriota bacterium | reverse complement strand
TTGCCCGGCCATTTGTAGTTCAGGAGGATCTCTCTCGCACCCGGTTCCACATCAGGTGCGGGGATGTTCATGTCGGCACTGAAATACGTGAGAAAATAGTTGAACAGCATAAGGACGTCATCGCCGCGATCTTTCAATGGGACAAGATCGAGCGGGATGACATTCAGACGGTAGTATAGGTCCTCCCTAAACCGACCTTCATTGACTTC
>PMMO01000174.1:0-14746 GCA_003162215.1 Ignavibacteriota bacterium | reverse complement strand
GTAACCGAAGAGCTCGCTTTCGATCAATCCCTGGGGAATCCCTCCGCAATTGATCGGGACGAATGTTTCGAAGCGTCGCTTGCTCTTCAGGTGAATATTCCAGGCAACCAGCTCCTTCCCTGTGCCCGACGAGCCCGAAATGAGCACACTGGCATCGCTTCTGGCGAATTTCTCTATGGCCTCTTTGAGCTGTCGCATCGGTTTCGATTCGCCATAAATAGTCTTTGCCTCCAGAAGCGCCTCGATGCTTTTCATCAGCCGTTTGTCGGACCGCTGCTTTTGCTTTTCCAGGCGCTTCTTTTCATAGGCATTGCAGATGCCGAGGAGGAAGTCCGTCGGTTGATAGACAAACTCCTCAATATTTCCCGGGTACTTTGTACAGTACCAGTACGCGCCCGCTTTGAGCAAGCTGTTGGCGAAATCGAGATCGGTCATATTGATCGTCATCTTCGTCATGACGATGATCTGAATCAAGGGGTTGAGTTCCTTGATTTTCTGGATAAGTTCCTCCCCGCGAAGCCCCCCCGAGATCTGAAAGTCGAGGATCACAACATCATACTTGTCGGGCTTTGCGCGGATAAGATCCAGGGCCGCTTTCCCGTTGGAGGCAATACCGGCGATCTGAATGCGTGAGGCCAACAACTTTATGGTGTTCTTTACCCGCGCAACATCGAAATCCTCATCTTCAACAAGGAGAAGCTGGATCGGAATAACGGTGCTCATCGGCGCGCCCCATGGTGAATCGTAATCGTGAAACAGCATCCTCCCTCCGGGAGGTTCTCCGCATCAAGGCCCCATCCGCATTTGCCAACGGCCATCTGGTACGCAATTTGGCATCCATAGCCGGAGTGTAACCCCGACGTCGTTCCCGCGAGTTTCTTTTCTTCGAAAATGCGACGGACACCTCGCGCATCCCTTTCGAGCAGCACCACAGGAATGCCGACACCCGTATCCTGGATGCGCACCGTCGAGACATTCGCCTCCGGGTCAAACCGTGTGGCCAACGTGATCATCACCGAACTCTGTGCCCCATGGTCGATGCTGTTCTGAATAAGCGGCTCCAGAATCTCCCAAATAATGAACTCGTTGACCGGAACCGCAGGCATACGGGGATCCAGATCGCGATGGAATGCAAACATATCATTCCGGCTCGAAATCCTGAGGAATACATTGTCGACAATAAAGGTAATGATGGCGTTGATGTCTGAACGGAACACCGGATTAACAATAGTATTGATGTCCTGATCGTACCACTTCATATCATAGATGATCCGCGAGATGAAATTTGAATATGCGATGACCCGGTGTTTGCTTTCTTCAAGATTCCCGGGCCCCATCATGCGCACATCGTTTTTTATGAAGCCGATGATCTTTTCGGCCTTGTGGTGCGTGTGGTAGATCCGTTTGGTGAAGATCGATTCCTTCTCCAGACGTATCTGCTTTTCAAGGTTTGCCTGGTGCTCCTCGAACAGTCGTTCCCGCGCCTCATTCCGCTCGCGTACGGCATTCGACGACACCACGTACATCACGACCAAGCCGAGAACGACGAGCGCGGAAAAGGCAAAGGAGACCCTGTCGAAGTTCGACTGCACTTCATCGGTCAGGAGCGTAAAATCCGGCGCAATGCGGATATAGAGCGCTCCGACATATTCGCCGTACGGGACAAACGGCACAAGGACATTGAAGGTCTTCTGATCAACGACATCGCTCAGAATGCGTTCACTGCGCATCATTTCTCCCCTGACAGCGGAGAAATAGGTGACCCCGGCATTGGGCGTTTGGAGAGGCCGAACCCCGTATGCTGGGAGGGACCCCTTGAAGAAATCATTCATGTCCTGACCGTTACTCACCAGGTAAATGTGATCGTCTTTGAGGAGAATGAGCGAGATCTCTTCTATGTTCCGCTGCATCACAAGCTGCTTGAAAAACACGTTCACTGAATAGATGGTCTGCGTTTCATCGATCTTCCCTTCCGCCCGAATCCGTTGCTGGTTCTCGAACAAATTTTCAAGACTCGCCGAAGTGACGATGGCAATGCGCTCCGCATGGTACTTTTGGAACCACCGCTGGGCGTCATTCAGAAAGTTCGTCACCAGCGATCCCTGAAAGAACACCAGCACGACCTGAATCATAATCACCACAATGAAGAACACAAGAATGTGGTTGATCTCGAACCTGTGTTGGGAAAGCTTGGATTTGAGATTCGGCAGGCCCATTGTCCCGGTGACCGGATTATTGTCCCTGCGTGAGGAAGATTTTTTCCGAGGTGATGTCTCTGGTTGCTTGACGGAGGGCGTCTTCGACGGTGAAACGGCCGCGAATGGCCTGCGACAGATAGTGCGCCAAAATCTCGGAGTACTTTGTGTAGTCCCTGTGCGACGGCCGGTGCACACCGTGGGTGGACATCTGGCTGATATCCGTCAGTTCCGGGTACTTCGTCCGGTACGCATCCTCTTCATAGAGTGCACGTATCGCCGGAAAATATCCCGCACGGGTATAGATCACTTCCTGTGATTCCTTCTGCAGAAGGAACTTGATGAAGGCAATCGCCTCACCTTTTTCTGTGCTGGACTTCGACACCATCAAATCCCACCCGCCGATGGTGGAAGCCGGGGGACCGTCGGCGAAGTGCGGGAGCGGCGCTTGCCGGATCAGTCGCTTCTCTTCTGTCAACTCTGGGAAATCCCTGCCGTAGCTCGTCCATCCCCGTATGAAACACCCGTTCTGCCGACGGAAGTAGTCATAGCTGGAGACCTCGGTCATTCCTGTGACGGCCTGGGGCGTCACCTTGTACTTCTGCACGAGATCGACCAGCAAGCGGAGGGCTCTTGCCGCCTGAGGAGTCTCAAAATTGAACCCGTGAATCTTGAAATAGTCAGGCTGACAATTCAGAAGTACTTCATTGTACACACAAATCAGCCCTTCGTACTCTGCAGCAGGGAACAGATAGTAAGGAGCCACCGGGCGGACCTTTTCACCGTACTTCACAAACTCCTCCCACGTGATACCCCGTTTCACCTTTTCGATAATCCGTTCACCACCCGGCAAGGAACGCAGGAGGTCTTCCCTGTACAGGAGGGTTCCCCTCACCAGGCCGAGCGGAATCGCAACAAGTTTGCCGTCCTCGTAACATGACTGGAGTCCCTCATCCGAAATCCTGTCAAGTTCAGCTTTTGTGAAATACTGGTCGAGGGGTTCACTCCACCGTTCAAACCGCTGGACCCAGATGACGTCGACCGCAAACACGTCAATGCCGTCCCCTTCGCCCCTCAGAAATCTGGCAAGGATCTCCTTCCGTTCGTTCGTCGTAAAATCGGCATTGGGAAAATCGATCGGGATGACTTTGACGTGTCCTTCGTGCACACGATTGTATTCATCGATAAGCACGCGGTGGGCTTCCGTAAGTCGATCGGCAAAATACAACTGTTTCACCGCGGTCGTGCGGTGCACAGACAGAAAGACCTGTGCGCCCACAAACGAAAGGGCGATCAAGGAGAGGAACAGCGCACCCCAATGCCGACGTAAGAAGCTTTTCATGAATTCGGTGTGTTTTGCGACAATCGCCACAGTGCTCTAATGTAGAAAAAGCGCCTCCAACCTACAACAGCAGCCCGGGGACCGCACTATTTCGCTCTAACGAAATCTTCGTGCGTCAGGATGCCGGAATGGTCGTACAGCGCTTTGATCTGCTATGGCGTGTTGTGCGTGTCTACAAAATCACCCCAAATCATGAACCAGACCCATCGTGGTTGACGCGAAAGAGTTGCCGGCGTAGGAACTTCACCCACTTCGCCCAAAGCAACAAGATTCCCCTGCCCGAGGGAGACCAGGTCGTCATGATGACTTTGCTGGCAGTCGGCCGCGCCCTGTTTATCGAAGTCCGCTCCCCGCGTGGCGTGCCGTCTCCCGCCAGTGCTCGACAAACCCTGCCATCTCCTCCTGCTTCTTCACAAATCCATCACTCATGCCCGCCGGCGGTTTCTCGGCCAACAGGGCGATGCAGTTCATCAATGTCCTCCCGGTGTGATAGGTGCATTTCCACATCTGGCTCTTCGGACCGGTCTTGAAGTGCGGTTCCTTATCGAGTCCACCCTCAAACCAATCCCCCTGGTCGGGATCAAGGATGTACCTCTTCACATATTCCCACTGCTTCAGGAAGTAGGGATCATAGCCCGCCTCGGGAAAGATGCGTGAGAAGATCAGCAGGGCATTGAGCCCCTCGGCCTGAGCCCACCAGTTTTTCGTGTCCTTGATGACCGTACATCCCTTCTCACCCTTGAAATAGTACCCTCCGTCATAGAATCCGCCCACCGATGTGTCCCATCCATTGGCCAGGGCATGGTCCAGCATCTTCCGCGCAACGGCAAGAGTTGTCGTGTCGTTCTTTGTCCCGAGGGCGTGCGACGCCTCGAGCATAAGGAATGCGGTCTCATAGTCATGGCCAAAGGAGACATGATCGAGCCCGTAGTTCTCCTGCCGCTCCTCTGCGGAAGCGTCGCGGAAGGAGACCGGCGTCCAATCATCATGGAAGAACAACTGCAGGTATCCCTTGTCGCTCACCATCACGTCGCGGATGAGCGCAAGGATGGACGCCAGCTGCGCGCGCAGTTTCGGATCGTGCCAGACCTTATACAGTTCGGTGTAGGCCTCCAGGAGGTGGATGGAGGAGTTCTGGTCTTTGAATCCCAGTTCATTGCCGTCCGATGCGATGGTCTTGTATTCGCTCGGCCGGTCGAAGGGCTTCCCCTCCCTTGTGAGAAACTGGAAATACCCCTTATTGCGGGGATCATATGCATGGTCCTCGATCCAGGAGAATGATCGCCGGGCTGACTCCAGAACCTTCGGGTCACGACTCAGATCATACAACGCGGCCAGCGCGTACACGGCGAAAGCGTTTCCATACGTCCTTTTTTCGTCACGCCATCCCCTCACGTCAGAGGCCCCTCCCTCCCTGTTCCGGATCTGAAAGTAGCCGCCATATTCTTTGTCCCACATGACGTCACGAAGGAAGGTGTACCCGTGCCGGGCAATCTCCCGATACATCCCGGCCCCTTCGAATATTCCCGCCACTTTGGCGGTTGTCCAGACATGCCGGGCTTGCGAGACGATCATCTTCTCCTGCTCGGGAGCCAGTTTCCAATCGTACGTGACGTTTGTGAAGTACCCCCCGCATTCCTTGTCAACAACCAGGGGATACCATCGTTTGAGAATGCCGTCGCTCAATGCGTGTGTGAATTCACTCAGAAGGGTGATGTTCGGAGTCACTGCTCCTCCAGTCTTGTTGGATGATTACATCGTACAGTTCACAAATTTCATGCTAACCCAAATCTACAAGATCCCACCGTAAGAGGCATTTCCCCGGACCCCATCGTTGTACTTTTGATAACATTTATCACTATAATAACAGCATCCATTTCTTCAACACTGCTGCCACATGATGAAAACCGAATCTTCGCCCGCCCGCGCTCTTTTCAGTCTCGCCGCCATCGTTGCGCTTATGGCCGGCACGGCTTTTTCACAGTTCCAGAATTTCGTCACTGCCAAAGGTGACAAGTTGATGGACGGCAACCACGAGTTGCGGTTCATTTCGGTAAACATCCCGAACCTTCACTATCTGGAAGACTATCTCCCTTTCACAGGCACCAACCCCTGGCGTCTTCCTGATGAATTTGAGATCCGCGACGCGTTGAACACTGTGAAACAGATGGGCGGGAAGGTTGCCCGCATCTACGTGTTCTCGGTGAAGAAGCCCTCTGATACGCCGGACATCGTCCGACATGTCAGGGCACCCGGCGTTTTCGACGAGGAGGCATTCAGAACATTCGACAAAGTGCTCCACATCGCAAACGAAGTCGGTGTCAGACTCATCATCCCGTTTGTGGACAACTGGCAATGGTGGGGCGGACCGCTGGAATACGCCGCGTTCCGCGGCAAGACAAAGGAAGAATTTTGGACAGATCGGCAGTTGATCAACGACTTCAAAAAGACCGTCGCATTCGTCATCAATCGCACGAATACATTCACCGGAGTACCATACCGGGAAGACAAAGCCATTCTGGCATGGGAAACCGGGAACGAACTGGCCCCTCCGTTCTCTTGGACGAAAGAACTCGCCGCCTATGTGAAAAGCCTCGACAGTAACCATCTGCTGGTTGACGGCGCTATGGGAAGGGAGTTTTCGGAGGAAGCACTCAATGATCCGAACCTCGACATCCTGTCATCACATCACTACGGTAATCCGGACGCTGCCCTGGAGCGGATCGTCAAGAACCAGGCCAAAGCCAAGGGCAGGAAACCGTACTTCGTCGGCGAATACGGCATTATGCCGACGGACGGTTTGCGCATCCTGACGGACACGATCATCAACCAGGGGCTCGCCGGTGCTCTCCTCTGGAGCCTTCGCTTCCGCAACAGGGACGGCGGGTTTTATTATCACTACGAGTACAACAACGTCGGCGCCTACCGTTGGCCGGGATTTGCGAACGGCGCTTTCTATGACGAACGGCTCGTCCTCGCTCTCCTGCGCGAGAAGGCCTGGCAGATCGACGGGACGACTGCCCCCCGTCTTCCGGTTCCTGTGGCGCCTGAACTACTGGAAATCAGGAATGTCGGGGAGATCTCCTGGAAAGGATCGGTCGGAGCTACCTCCTACATCCTGGAGCGAAAGGTCGAACAGGACACTTCATGGACGACGGTGGGCGATCCCATCGACGAATCCCGATGGCAATATCGGCCTCTGTTCGCCGATGAAACCGCGGAGATTGGCAAAGTGTACTTCTACCGGCTGAAGGCAAAGAACGAAGCCGGCATGTCCGGACCTTCAACGGCTGTCGGACCCGTTTTAGTGACGACGAAGAAGTTCGTCGATGAGATGGAGAACTTCGACAGGGTTTTTCAGAAGGACGGGGCACTACGGCTCCTCACCTCCCAGGACATCCGGAAAGCGAAAGAAGACCGGAGCAGACTTGCGGGGGCACCGGGAAGCTACATCGTCTACAAAACCCCGCCTTCGGCCCACGACTTCCGTGTTGAGGCTCTTTCCGCAGACTCGATCCGGGAGGTACAGATCCTTGCCTCCGGCGACGGAATCACTTTCACCCGTGCCGCGACTGAAAAAGAGACCTTCAGCTTTCCTTACAACGACTACGGCTTCTTCCACGCGATCTCGTTCCGGCTGAAAGATGTTCCTCCCGGAACAACGCATATCAAGGTGGTTCTAGACGGAAATCTCCAGATCGGCAGGATCGAGTTTAGCTATCGGTAGACAAACGCCGGCACCTCTTCCTGCACAAGGATGCCATGCCGCGCGCGATGCTGGATCCCGGAAGCCAAACGTGGTCGTGTAGCGGTCCGTCTGTACGCCTCTGGATTCTGTTCATAGTGCATCCCATGCAATAGAAGATTTCCAGATATTTTTTTGCTACGTTGTAGTCGATACATACAACACTCAGCGTATCGAGGTCGATATCATGCAGACCAGACACCGCAGCGGGGCCCTTCCGCTGCTCCTCTTCTTCCTGCTACATTCTCCGGTGTTTGCCCAGGACAGTTCAGTGCAGGTTGTTGTCCGGGGCTTCAGCCTGGAACTTCAATGGTTCACGCAGGATATTGTCCGTGTCCGGGTCTACCCCGGGGCAATCCCCCCGGATCGTAAGAGCCTCAGCGTGATCGCTTCTCCCCAGAGGACAGAATTCAAGAAAACAGAGACGGATTTCACCGTCACTGTTTCAACCGGCCGGTTGGTTATCACCATCGACAAAAGAGACGGGGCCCTGAAGTTCTTCAATAACAACGGCGGCCTCCTTCTCTCGGCGAAGGGACTCGAGGCGAAGGCGTTGGTCGGGGCATCAGAAAACGGGGAGAACTTCTACCACGTCAGCCAGACCTTTACCCTTTCCGACGACGAAGGGATCTACGGGTTAGGACAATTTGAAGACCCGGTCGTCAACTATCGCGGACAGGATATCCTGATCGCACAGGCAAACCGGACCGCGGTAAATCCTTTCCTCGTTTCGACCAGGGGATATGGAATTCTGTGGGACAACACTTCGAAGTCGCGGTTCCGCGATTCCCCCCAGGGCGCATCATTCTGGTCGGAGGTCGCTGATCAGATCGACTACTACGTTGTCTACGGCCCTGCGCCGGACAAGGTTGTCGCCGGGTACCGNNGACAACATCGTGCAGGACTGGAGTTACTGGGGAGGGATGGACCAATTCAGCGGCATGGTCTGGGATTCGACGACGTTCCCCGCGCCATCGAAAATGATCGATACCATCCATCAGGCAAACGCTCACCTCATGGTCTCGATCTGGCCGGCCTTTGGAGAGAAGACAGAAATCTATCGCGCAATGTTGTCGGAAGGTTTCCTCTACTCCCCCATCCACTGGAACAACGGAAGAGTCTATGATGCCTTCAACCCCGAGGCCCGCGACCTCTACTGGCAGTACCTCAAGAAAGGCCTATTCGACATCGGCGTCGATGCTTACTGGATGGATGCAACCGAGCCGGAATTCCGGTGCACCGACGACAGGTACATAACAGAATTGTCAATGAAGAGCGGCGGGAGGACTTTCCTCGGATCGTTCGCCCGGTACCTCAACGCCTATTCTTTGATGACGACCCGCGGGGTCTATGAACACCACCGGGAAGCCACGGACAAAAAGCGCGTCATGATCCTCACCCGCTCTTCCTACGCGGGTCAGCAACGCTATGCTGCGGCAACATGGTCAGGCGACACATTCGCCAGCTGGGACAATCTGAAGGTGCAAATTGCCTCCGGGATCAATTTCTCCATGTCCGGCATTCCCTACTGGACGCACGACATCGGAGGATTCAACACGGACTTCCATTTCCCGCGGGGGCTGAGCGATCCTGCCTACAAGGAGCTCTTTGTGCGCTGGTTCCAGTTCGGCGCCTTCTGTCCGATCTTCCGGGCCCACGGTACAAGCATTCCTAGAGAGATGTGGAACTTCGGCTCCAGAGGCGATTGGGCCTATGATGCCCTCGTCGATGCCGACAGATTGCGCTACCGTCTCATGCCGTACATCTACTCCGTTGCCTGGCGTGTCACCCACGATGACTACTCCATACTGCGGGGATTGCCCATGAGCTTTCCGGATGATCGCCGGACGCATTCTCTTTCCGCCCAGTACATGTTCGGACCCTCCCTCATGGTCTGCCCGGTAACCCGGCCTATGCAGTACCCGCCGGAATACAAAGGCATCGACATCACTCCGAACCACTTCTACTCTGCCGACGACGATGAGCATGGAGTTGAGCTACAGGTATACCGGGGGACGGACTTTGACAGCCTCCTCCTCGTTCGCAGAACCGATGTGGGACAGATCAGCTGGCTCGGCTGCCTGCCGGTAGGCCTCGATACCAGCTACAGCATCAGGCTGCAGGGCCGGATCATGAGCGAGTCCCGGGGAAAGTACGCTCTCTACGTCATCACCGATGGCGGTGTGCGATTCTGGATCGACAACAAGCTCCTTATCGACGAAAGTAGCAACTCCGTCCGGAAGACCCTGGCGACGTCGATCGACCTCAACGCATTAACGAAGTACGCGTTCCGGCTGGAGTACCGGCAGTTCAAACCGAACAACGCCCTGTTGAGAATCAACTGGGAGAAGCCGGAAGCATCACCAGGGGACCAAAAGACCATCGAAGTGTATCTCCCTCAGGACGCGCGCTGGTTTGATTTCTGGAGCGGGACCCTCACAAACGGCGGACAAACCGTGCACGCCGACGCTCCCATCAACAGACTGCCGCTCTTTGTTCCAGCCGGATCAATCATCCCCATGGGTCCGGACATCCAGTATGCAAATGAACAGAGCAACGGCCCCATCGAATTGAGGATCTATCCAGGGAAGAACGCTGATTTCACGCTGTATGACGACGAAGGAGACGGCTACAATTACGAAAAGGCGGCCTACACCCTCATTCCGTTCCATTGGGATGACCCGAACAGGACTCTGACCATCGGCAGCCAACAGGGAACGTTCCCGGGGGCTCCAGCCTCAAGGAAGTTTAATATCGTCCTTGTACGTGAGAATCACGGAGTCGGCGGCGGGAGCACGCCGCAACCGGACAAGGCAGTGCCGTACAAAGGAAAGGCCATATCAGTCCGACCGTAGTCACAACTGTCCGAATGACCCACACATGTCCACCCGTAGCGGCGTTGCCACGAGAACTTCCTCCACAAGACGTACCGATGTCCCGGCTGGTTCCGAGACACCAAGTTCGGCATTTTCATGCATTGGGGCGGACAGACGGTTCCGGTCAACGGACTCATCCCTACGACAAGTACATCATGCGCAGCTCAGAAAATTCCTCAGAAGACCTCTGAGTTGTTTTTGATGTAGGCAAGGAGATCGTCAACCTGCGCGAATGCAATTGCTGTGTATGTATCGGCTGCGCCGTAATAAATGGCTATTCTCCCCGTCGACGCATCAAACAAAGTAGCACAGGGAAAAGCAACGTTCGGCACAAACCCCGTCGTCTCATACGGCTTTTCCGGCGTGAGCAGATAATCCCGCGTCCTGTAGAGTACCTTGCCAGGGTCGTTGATATCCAGGATCGCCGCGCCAAAACTATAGACAAAGCCGTTGCAGGTGAATGAGACACCGTGATAGAAGAGCAACCAGCCTTCCCTGGTTTCTATCGGAATCGGCCCCGCCCCCACTTTGGTCCCCTGCCACCAGCCCTGCCCACCATTCCCCATTACGAATCTGTGATGCCCCCAATGAACAAGATCAGGACTTTCACTGATGTAGATGTTGCCGAAAGGAGTGTGCCCGCTGTCGCTCGGACGACTGAGCAGGAGGTACTTGCCGTTGACCTTTCTCGGAAAGAGCACACCGTTTCTGTTGAAGGGCATCAAGGGATTCGGCATGCGAGTGAAGGTCTTGAAGTCTTTTGTCTTGCCCAGGCCGATTGATGCACCGTGCATATCATCACACCAGACGATATAGTACGTGTCATCGATCTTCACGAACCGTGGGTCATAGGCATAACTCGTCGGATGTGGTTTGCCGGCTTCGTTGACCCAGGCGATCGGGTCCGGTCCAAGCTCCCAGTGTATGGCATCCCGACTTCTCCCGAAAAAGAGCGTTGCCCGTCCGTTTTTCTGGTCAGCCCGGAACGTCCCCACGAATGCTCCGTCGTACGGGAGAACGGCACTGTTGAAGATGCGAGCGGCTTTCGGTATGGGATTCCAGCCAATCACCGGGTTCCCGCTGAATCTCCACACCGCGTCAAGGCATCCCTTCGGTTTATCTTCCCATGGAATGTTCGGCAGCGCATCTCCGATAATGGTGTTGCTCATCGGTCTTTCCTTTGCGTTTTGTGGAAGTTGTCATCTCTGATGCATCACGTTGCGTACGGACTATAATGCGGCCCCTTTTCTTGCCTGCAACTCGAGTCCAATCTGCTTTTCCAGTTTAGCATTCAGATTGTAGAACAAGGAGAGGGCAATGACCAGCATCGCAATGGCTGCCGGAATCGTGCTCATCATATGCCTGATCCCGGAGAGCGTCGCTGCATCTTGCGCAATGTTTGCCACGAAGCCGATCATGGTGAGCGCAAACCCTGCGAGCGCGCCGCCGACCGCCCAACCCATTTTCTGGGAGAAGGTTGCAGCAGAGAACACCAAGCCTGTCGCTCTGCGTCCGAACTTCCATTCCCCGTAGTCAGCAGTATCTGCATACATGGACCAGATCAGGGGGAACAGCGCCGCACCCGGAACTGACCCAATAATCTGTGTCGCATACATCAGGACGAAGTCCTGAGGGCCGGCAAAATAGAAAGCTGCCATGCAGGCCGCGTTCACGATCGTCAATATGATGAAGGTCACTTTCTTGCTCCCGATAAATCGAACGATGTACGGAGTAGACAAAGCGCCGAGAATCGAAAACACCGTGCCGGCAACCATGAATGGGGCAGCAGCTTCCTGATTGCCGACATAGTACTTGAAATAATAGAGCATTGCACCGTTCTTGATTGATACATAAATCAATGTCACGAGTCCCATCGAACACAGAACGAGCCACGGACGATTTTTCAGGAGATCTTTGATGTCTCTGCCTACTGAACTTTGTACTTTCGGTGGCTTCACGCGTTCTTTTGTGGAAGCAAACGTAAAGAAGAACAGCGCTCCCGCTGCTACCGCAAACACGGTCATGGCCAGAGGATATCCAATCCTGTCATTGCCTTTTCCGAAATACTTCACCAGAGACAGCAGTGTCCCCTGTACGATAATATTCCCTGTGAAAGCCCCGATGAATCTGTACGAAGCCAACGTAGTGCGCTCATCGGAATTCGGGGAAATAACTCCCAACAAAGCTCCGTAAGGAACATTAACCATGGTGTACACCATCATCACAACGGTGTAAGTGAGATACGCATAGATGGTCTTCCCCGTCTCGCCAAAATCGGGCGTAATGAAGAGGACAATGCCGGAAACGGTAAAGGGAACAATGCCCCAGAGAATCCAGGGTCTGAATTTCCCATATTTGGTTTCGGTTCTGTCTGCGATCACGCCCATGACGGGATCGATCGCTGCATCCCAAAATCGCGACAGTAAGAACATCGTTCCCACGACCGCAGGCGAGATACCGAAGGTGTCGGTGTAAAAGATCATCAAGAACATCGAAAACGTCTGCCAGTACAAACACGAAGCCGTATCGCCCACCGCATAGCCAATCTTCTCCTTCAGGAATACGAGTTTCCCCTGTGCCGCTGCGATTGTTTCGCTCATAACACCTCCGTTGTTATTGAAGTGTGATTTCAATTTCTCTTCTTTGATGACCCGCCCCGAGTGGGACAGTTGCCGTAATCAGGCCGCCCTTGTAGGTGAAGGGAATCCTGCGTCCGTCTGCCTTCACGCTTCCCGGCGTACGTGCATCGGCCTTCGCATTGTTTGTTGAAGGTCCCAGAGGAAGAGGCCTCCTGACCGGTGAAAGGGATTCGCAGAGCGAAAGAACGGGGTTACCGAAAACCACGGCTTCGGGCTTCTTCCAGGATGGTTTCGGTCGCGGTAGCTCCGATCCGGCTTACACCGATCTGCCGGACGCGCAGGAGATCATCCAGGGTCCGGATCCCACCAGCCGCTTTGACACCGATGGCTGGCGGACAATGGTCGCGCATCAGGCGCAGGTGGTTATCGGTCGCCCCGGCATAGCTGTACATGCCGTTTGTCTGTTTCACAAATCCGTAACCGGTTGAAGTCTTGACATACGCCACCGCATGCAACGAGCATATCTCGCACAATCTGACGATTTGCATGTCCTCAAGAAAGTCGTTCTCGAAGATCACCTTTACAATCGCTCGATGGCGTACAACAGCCTCGTTCACTGCGCGGATCTCCTGCGAAATATAGTCCCAGTCACCGCTCAGGACTTTGCCAATGTTGACAACGACATCGATCTCGGTGGCACCTCTCAAAACTGCCTCCTCGGCCTCTTTCACCTTGATCGGGACTGTGCTGTTGCCATGAGGGAAGGCTACAACCGCACACACGCCGACGTCGGAACCCGCCAGGATGCTGCGGGCCGCTTCAATCGAATACGGCTTAACACATGCAGTGGCCACATCGTATTTCCTGGCCAGTTCACAACCCTTCACAATCGCTTCATCCGTGAGCGTGGGGTGAAGCAATGAATGGTCGATCATCTTAGCCAATGTCTTCAAGCTCGCGGTACTTGTCATGGTCTTGCCTTCACATGTGAGCAGGCCGAACCGTCGGTGCCATGCAGACGTCTGCTCACTATTTTTAGTTAGTATCACCTGATACTATTTCAAGAGCAGAAGCCTTTTCGTCTCGACGAACGAGCCTGCTCGCGCCACAGGCGCGGCAAACATTCGATAGAAGTAGACGCCGCTGGCGAGACTCGCCGCGTCGAAACGGACTTCATGATAGCCGGCTTCCTGATCCTGATTCACCAAGGACGCAACCTGTTCTCCCAGCGTGTTGTAAACCATCAGGGAGACTTGTGATCTCTCTGGCAGGCCATAGCGAATCGTTGTGGACGGGTTGAAGGGGTTCGGGNNGGGAAATTCTGTAGCAGAGCGAAGCGATCCGGGAATACCGTCCCTGCACCTCTCACCGACACCGGATCCTGCGGAATGCCATACACCTCCAATTCCCGAAGAACGAACCCGTCCGCCCCTTGCGTCGCACGCGTATCAAGAAAGAGGACTACGTAGCGGCCGTTCTGATCAAGGCTGTCGAGGACTTCCGTCTGGCCGGCACCGTTGGTGATTGTCCGCACGGAGTTCCACGTGCGACCATCCGAAGAAAGTGACAGGCGATACGCACTTGCAAAGTTACCCCCCCATCTGATGATGACACGTTTCACAAGGTAAGTCCGCCCGAGGTCACAGCGTACCCATTGACCATCGAGATTCAGGCTCGACCATTGCGTGTTCACATCACCATCCACGAGTTTCCGGGGATCGGAAAATCCCGGGGAAGCACTGCTGCTTGAAACATTGACAGATGTGAAAAGCGCGCGGTTGAGCTGATTCACGGGAACGACATTGACAGTGAGGGAAGAGGTATCCCGCACTCCGCCAACGGTCGTCAAACGGTATTGTGTCGTCGTTGCAGGATGAACGACGGTTGAGTCTGTCTGACTGACGGCCGATCCATTTAGTGAAACACGGGACCCATGCGTGGTCCTCCACCTCAGCCGGACCGTTTCGCCAGGAACAACGAGAGTGGGAGAGCCCGTGAATTCAAGAATG
>PMMO01000136.1 GCA_003162215.1 Ignavibacteriota bacterium | reverse complement strand
GTGGTGAAGAACGGCTCGAAGATATTTCCAAGAAGATCGTCCGGTATGCCAATTCCCACGTCGGCAACCCTTACGATCACCGTTTCTCCGTCCGCTGCAACGGTGGATTCCACTCTCAGCTCGCCGCCGGACGATGGCGAGGGTAGCGCCGCGATCGCCTCGATGCCGTTCACCATCAACACCATCAACACTTGCTGGATCTGCCCGGGGTCACAGATAAGCGTATCATCCGGTGCAAGATCCATCGTGAGAGTCACTCTATGCTGCTCGGCATAGTGCTTGACGAGGAGCGCACAGCGCTTGACGATGGCGGAAATCGTTGTGGTCTGGAACGTCGCAGGCGCCTGTCGCGAAAAAACAAGCAGATTCTTTACGATGGCCCCACAGCGTTGCGCTTCCTCCGCGACCAATTCCAGATCGGCACACAGGGTAGCGGCCGTCTCGGGAGGGAGATGGAGTTTCTGTATCCTTCGAATCGAAAGCTTGGCAAACGTTAGGATCCCTTCGAGAGGATTGTTGATCTCGTGGGCAACACTTGCAGAAAGATTGCCAAGCGACGCGAGCTTTTCCACCGCCACCATGCGCTTGTGTGCTCGCTCAAGATCGGCGGTCTTCTCTCTGACCTTGGCTTCCAGCGTGTCGGACCATTCGGTGATCTCCTTGCGGGCACGTGCGAGATCTTCCATCATTGCGTTGAACGCCCCGGCCACCTGACCCAGTTCGTCATCTGTACGCACATCGAGGCGCAGATCAAGACTGCCGGTGGAGGCAAGCTCCATTCCTGCAATCAGACGTCTGGCCGGACGCCGCACAAACCACCAGATGAATCCCCCCGAGACCAGAGCCACAACCAGAACGGCAATCATCGAGAGAGTAACAAACTGGTTCCTGCTCTCCTGAGAACTCCTGTCGACCTCCGCAAGCGACATCTCCGTATCCATGACCCCCAGTACGCGCTTGGTCGCCGGGTGCGCATGGCACGAGGCATCGGAACATTGGGGCGCGTTTCTGATCACCGTGCTCAAACTCAACACACGCCCGCCGTCGGATTTCGTGAATATGCGGTACTGGTGACCTTGCTCCGCCCCGGGTATCACCAATCCATTGTGATCATGGCATAACGCACACACCTCTGCTCGTATCGAAAACCGGCGACCGATTTCTGCCTGCGTCGTGGCAAAGATGACCAGCCCATCTTTGTTGATGATTCTGATCCCGTCAATGCCGGGTTCCGATCCTACGGCTGTAACAATTTCCTGCGCCTCCGCCTTGTCGTTCCTAAGCATGCTATGTTGGGTGGAAAGGATAACGAGATCGGTCACACGCTTGCCGCTGAGCAGAACATGCTCCTGAAGATTCGACTGGTGAACGGTGATCATCGCCCACGCAAGGGCTCCAAGAAAAACCGCCTGGATCCCTGCGATGAGCAGGAAGACTCGAAATGCCTGAGTATGAATGATGCGGCTGAATCTGCGCATTGTCGGAGAGGCCCTCCGTCGGAAGTTCACAAATCGTGCCACTACAATGCCCCACAGGATACCGCGAAAATGGCTTTTTTTTCCTACAACTGGGAATCACTGTGCATTTTTTCCACATTTTAGGAAAGGAAAGCCCGATTTGCACCGACTTTCCATTGGAATATTCGGATATTGCAGTGAAATCGCCTCTGGGTTTGTGGCGCAAGTTTTGAGAGTTAGGGGTCAGTGTCCTCCAAACCTGCAAGGATCCTTCATGAAACAACCGAGTCGACGGGCCTTCCTAAAGACAGCCGCCCTGGCTGGCGGTACTGTTGCCGGTCTCAGTGCGACTGCAAAGGCTGGCCCAAAGAACGTCCTCTCTCCGGACCGCAATGGCGTCCTGGTAGACACAACGGTATGCATAGGCTGCAGGAGCTGTGAGTATGCCTGTCGCACCGCGCATGGACTGCCAACGCCCCCGCTTGAAACGTATGGAGACAAAACGGTCTTCAAAGAGATGCGCCGCCCGAACACCGGGGCTCTCACCGTCGTCAACCAGTATCCCAATCCCACGAAATCCGATCTTCCCTATTACGTCAAAGTGCAATGTATGCACTGTGATCACCCCGCATGTGTCTCGGCATGCATCGTGGGAGCGTTTTCCAAACAGGAAAACGGCGCGATCATCTGGGATACCGATAAGTGCATCGGCTGTCGGTACTGCATGGCTGCCTGCCCGTTTCAGATCCCGTCATTCGAATATGAAAAGGCTCTTAATCCGGAAATCCGGAAGTGCGATTTCTGCTACACAAGAACGCAAGAAAACAAGCTTCCCGCTTGCGTGGATGCATGCCCTGTCGAAGCACTGACCTTTGGTCCACGCGAAGAGGTGGTGCGCATCGCAAAACAGCGAATGGCAACCTATGGTAACAGGTACGTCAATCACGTGTACGGCGAACTCGAAGCAGGCGGCACGGGCTGGATGTACCTTGCAGGGCGTGACTTTGCAGACTTGAAGTTTCCCAAGCTCGGTGCCTCTCCCGCACCTGGTGTATCTGAAGCCATCCAGCATGGCATCTTTGCCTATTTCGTTCCACCCGTCGCGTTGTACGCGATTCTCGGGGCGATCATGTGGATGACGAAAACCAGGGAGGAAGGAGCGTAGACATGGAAGCGCATATGAAACCCACCCCGATCAAGGCGAAGTTCCTCACCCCCGGAGTGATCGTGCTGATCCTGCTGGCGGTCAATGGGCTCATGTTCCTGGCGGGCCGGTTCTTTTTCGGCATTGGCTCGGTGACACACCTGAGCGATCAGTACCCCTGGGGACTCTGGATTGCCGTCGACGTCGCGGCAGGCGTTGCACTGGCGGCAGGCGGATTCACCACCGCCGCCCTCGGCCACGTCATGCATCTCGAAGAGTACCACGCAGTGATTCGTCCGGCTCTGCTCACGGCAATGTTAGGGTATACCTTCGTTGCCATCGGCGTGTGCGTGGATATCGGCCGATGGTATTTCGTCTGGCACCCGCTCGTCATGTGGAACGGATCTTCCGCTCTCTTTGAAGTCGGCATCTGTGTGATGATCTATATGACAGTGTTGTATATTGAATTCCTGCCGCTCGTTACAGAGCGTTTCATCGGCAAGGTGAACCTCCCGGGCATTCTGAAGAATCTCAATCGTCCCGTGGAACGGCTGCTCCGCGCGCTGGACCGTGGTCTGTCAAAGACCATGTTCGTCTTCATCATCGCCGGGGTCGTTCTCTCGACGCTCCATCAATCGTCTCTGGGAACGCTGATGGTCATCGCCGGAGCGAAGATGCATCCGCTCTGGTTTACCCCGATTCTCCCGTTGCTGTTTCTTCTGTCTGCGATTGCGGTGGGATTGCCCATGGTGATCTTCGAGTCCACACTTGCAGCCCGTTCGTTTAAGCTGAAACCCGAAACTGAAATCCTCGGCAAACTCGGCGGCATGGTTGCGCCGATTCTTGGTGTCTACCTGGCGTTCAAACTTGGTGACATGGTCATTCGCGAGACCTTTGTCTACCTGACCGAGTTCAGCACGGCGAGCGTGATGTGGACGATCGAGGTGCTTGTCGGCATCGTCATCCCCCTGCGGATGTTTCTGTCCCCCTCCGTGCTCAAGTCCCCGGCGTTGACCTTCACCGCCGCGGCACTTGTGGTGTTCGGCGTCGCTCTCAACCGGATCAACAATTTCATTGTCGCTTACACACCGCCGTATGCCGTCCACGCGTACTTCCCCTCCATCGGGGAGATTTCGGTGACCGTAGGGCTCATCGCTCTTCTTACGCTCATGTACAGAGCGTACGTTATGATATTCCCGGTGATCAGCCTGCCGCAGGACCGTCCGGCGCTCCATGCGAAATATGCCATTCGAACGGAAAAGTCATGAAACACTGGAGCCTGTGTCTCATTACGCTCTTCCTGTTCTCCCCGACCGGTTTCGGACAGGGTTCCAAATGGGAAAAGCATGCACCACCTCCGCACACGGATGTGCAATGCCAGACATGCCACGCATGTCCGAAACCCACAAAAACCGACCCCTGCCTTGTGAAATGTCCACGCATGCATATTCTCCCGGGCCATCACCCCGAGCAGACGGGACCCAATGTATTGCAGATGGGCGACATTGCCAGCCAGTACGGTCCCGTGGTTTTTGCGCACAAACTGCACGCGGAAATGTCGGAAATGTCGGGAGGATGCTATGATTGTCATCATTACAACAGCACCGCGATGACCATTCTCTCCTGCCGTGAATGCCACCCGAAATCACGTGCACGCGCGGACATCAGTATGCCTGATCTCAAAGGCGCATATCATCGTCAGTGCATGGATTGCCACCGGCAGTGGACACACTCAACAGACTGCAACGGTTGCCATTTGAAGAACGAACCGGGAAAGACAGATGCCGAAGCAATGCGCGCCCGCGAGCTGGCAGGGAAAGTACACCCGGAAGTTCCTCTCCCCACCAGGGTGAGTTATGAAACCCGCAACCAGAACGGTTCGTACGTGACGTTTTTTCACGACGACCATGCAAAACGGTTCGGGCTGAAATGTGCCGACTGCCACAAGCAGGAAGGTTGCGTGCGGTGCCACGACGTAACGAAATCCAAGACCGCAGACACCAAGATCCGGGAAGTCAAAACACAACGATCCATGGAGCAGTTGCACGAGCCCTGTTTTTCATGCCACGCATCGGACAAATGTGAATCCTGCCACGTCGCTGCACCCATGAAGGCTTTTGACCACGCCAGGAGCTCCGGCTGGGCATTGAACCGCTTCCATCTCGCTCTTTCGTGTCAGAAATGCCACGGTGAAAAGAAGCGTTTCACCAAAGTCGATACGAAGTGCCAGACCTGCCACAAGGGATGGACGGCGGCGGCGTTCAAGCACCGGATTACCGGACTGCAACTCGACGAAACACACGGCGGCCTTGAGTGCGAGTCGTGTCACATCGAAATGAACTTTGCCAAGCCGCCATCCTGTGCCGGTTGTCACGAGGATAAGACCTATCCCGCGCAACGGCCGGGCAAAATGGTCAGCACAACAACGAACAACTAAACCGGTCGCCCGCACAATGATTCGCCGGATTGGTGTCAGGCTCATCCTCGTGGTGGGGATCACCGCGATCCTTATCATCGGCATTATTGCGTTCTTCAACATCCGTGCGCTTAATACAAGTCTCCTGGCGGAAGTGGAACGGCACGCCAATCAGTTGACGGAGACCGTGAAACACAGCACACGCATGGATATGCTGCGCAACGAGCGCGAACGCATCCAAGAGACCATCAGCGCTATAGGCCTGCAATCCGGCATAGGCGAGATCCGCGTTCTGAACAAGGAGGGGAAGGTTATGTTCTCCTCCACGGGAACGGATGTGGGCACCATCATCCCAAAGGAGATCGCGAATTGTTACGTCTGCCATGCCAGTACACCTCCGCTGCAGCACCTGGCAATCGACCAAAAAACCCGTCTGTTCCAACCAGCGGGGGATACGAGTCGGTATCTGGCGGTCATCAACCCGATTTACAACGAGCAATCGTGTTGGTCCGCCGAGTGCCACGTACATCCGGCACACGTGAAGGTGCTCGGCGTCCTCGATGTGACCATGCCACTTATTGAAGTGGACCGCCAGATCCGCGAACAGGTAGTGGAAATGGTGCTCTTCGCAGCAGGAGCCTTTCTCGCACTCAGTTTGATCGTCTCCTTCTTCGTCCAGCGGTGGGTCGCCCAACCGGTAACCGATCTCGTAAAGGGAACGCAGCAGGTTGCCGACGGGAATCTGAGCTATCACATCACCCGCGAAGGCAATGACGAGCTCGGTCGCCTGGGGCGGTCGTTCAACAACATGACCTCCAAACTGTCGGAAGCCCGGATGCAACTTTTCCAATCGGACAAACTCGCCTCCCTGGGACGCCTTGCCGCCGGTGTCGCGCACGAGATCAACAACCCCCTGACGGGCGTTCTCACCTACAGCAGTTTTCTGTTGAAGCGTACGCAGGATCAGCCGGAGCTGCATGAAGATCTCAAGGTGATCGTGCGGGAGACTCTCCGGAGCCGGGACATTGTCAAAAGCCTCCTCGATTTCGCCCGGCAGACGGTGCCCAAGAAGAGCGAAGCGCGCATCGATGATATTATCGACCGCGCCACCACCGTGGTCAGCAACCAGCTGGCACTCCATCATATCGAGTTGGCCAAGAGTATCGACCCGAATCTTCCCCCGGTCACGGTCGACGCAAACCAGATCCAGCAAGTGTTCGTAAACCTCATCGTCAATGCGATCGATGCGATGGCGCCGAAGGCCGGCAAGATCGCCATCGGCGCTTCAATGGTCAAGCTTTCCCCCCAGGGAATCGCCCACGTCAAAAAGGCTGAATGCAGCAAACGGCATCTTCTGATTGACCCGACAGTAAAGATCGGAGGCCTCCCCTCCCTCAAGGTCAAGGTGCGCGCAGGGACGGAGGAAGGAATCATGCATCTGGATCCTGTCTATGGCCGGCATCAGCATGTAACAAGCATTCCGATTCCTCCCGGACAGGAGATGACGTTGAAGTGTCCGGAGTGTGGAGTGTCTTTGATGGATCCGCACATTCGTTGCCCGAAGTGCGCCGCAGCAACCTTCTGGATCGAAATACCGGGACAGGGCAAGTGGGAATCGTGCAGCCGGTTTGGCTGCGATTGGCAGCGATGGGAATCAGTGGACAGAGATGGTGTGCGCGACTACGCCGAGATCACCGTCGCCGATACGGGGTGCGGCATCCCGCGCGAAGAACTGCCCAAGATTTTCGAACCATTCTTCTCCACCAAGGGACAGAAGGGCACGGGTCTGGGCCTTTCCGTGATCTGGGGCATTATTGACAATCACAACGGAACCATCAACGTTGAGAGCACATTGAACAAGGGAACGACATTCCGCATTCGCCTTCCCCTTCAACAGCCCCGGTGAGCGAGCATGAAAGTCGACACGGACATTCTTGTGGTTGATGACGAGCAGGTGATCCGGGACGCCGTGACGAAAATCTGCACGGCGGAGGGATTCCGTGTCGCAGCGGCTGCGGATGCCGAGAGCGCCGTTGCCCTCCTGGAGAAACAGACGTTTGGCCTCATTCTGTGCGATATCATGATGCCCAACATGGATGGATTCGCGTTTCTGAAGATCGCTCTGCAAAAGGCGCCGGAGACGCCGGTCATCATGGCCACCGGATTCTCTACGGTGGAGAACGCCGTGCAATCGCTTACGGTCGGAGCAGCAGACTATATCCCGAAGCCGTTTACCTTCGACGAACTGAAGTCGGCAATCCAGCGCGGTTTCCGGTACCGTCTGATCCGGGAGGAATTGGCAGGCATCGCTTCCGGCACAACGCGGGACGGCACGCTGGTCGTCCCCTGTCCGCCCCGCTACCGTCGTCTCGGTCACACCAGCTGGGTGTGCCTCGAAAGCGACGGCACGGCAACCGTCGGTGTCACACATCTCTTCGTGCGAACCATCGAACAACTCATCGGCGTGGAAACGGTGAGTCTCGATGGCGAGATCATCCAGGGAACAGCGTGTGCGCAAATCCAGACTCTCGACGGGCTGCTGCATCCGGTGCTCTCACCGATTTCCGGGCGGGTGGTCGAGGTAAATACCGAATTGAAGTCGTTCCCTGCAATCATTGAGAAAGATCCCTATTTTACAGGATGGCTCTATCATGCCATCCCGACGGATGTTGAATACGAGATCGCACGCCTCCAGCCGTGCGGCTCTGACCCATTGACGTGATCAACGAAGGAGGTACCCCCCATGTTACTGTTTGTCATCGCTGTCATCGTGTTCGTTATTGCGGACATTCTCATCCGCGTGGTGTCGCGACGCATGCAGGAGAACAAGCTGCGGAAGGAGCGCGAAAGTGCACTGTCCGTCAGCCTCTCGCTGGATTTCACCCGCGAGGCTAAAAGCCTGAAACGGGCGGAAGTCGAGCGACCGAAGGCGCGTATCCTCTGCGTGGATGACGAGGAGGTGATCCTCGACAGCTTCAGAAAAATTCTCGTGCTGGATGGGTACTCTATAGATACTGTGCAAACCGGTCAGGAAGCACTCGGCCTGCTGCAATCGCACCACTACGACTTTGTGTTTACCGATTTGAAAATGCCCTCGATGGACGGCGTCGAAGTCACGAAATCCGTGAAGCAGATACGCCCCGATATCGACGTGGTGATCATCACCGGTTATGCGACCGTGGAAACGGCAGTAGAATGCATGAAACACGGCGCGATGGATTATGTGCAGAAGCCTTTCACCGAAGACGAGCTGCTGGCCTTCGTAAAGAACATTCTCATCAAGCGCCAGGACCGGATCCAGAAACAGCTGAAACCGAAGGTGCATATTACTCACGTGTCGACTCTTGAAGGAATCGGCGCCAATGAGTTCGCCATTCCGGGCGGCGTGTTCATTGCCGATGGTCATGCGTGGGCTTCAACGTTCGAGGATGGAACGGTGCGGGTCGGCCTCGACGACTTTGCCCGTCGGATATTCGGCAAAGTGGACAGCATCGAGCTGCCCAATCTGGGGATGACGGTGCAGCGCGGCACGACCCTCTTCACGGTCCGTCAGGGCCGGCATTCCGTGCCCTTCCTCGCACCCGTGTCGGGGAGAGTGATAGAAGTGAACTCCGCGCTTGCCAAACATCCCGAGGATCTCGAATCGACGCCGTACGCCGAACACTGGATGTGCGTACTTGACGCCGAAAATCTCGACGCGGAGATTCCTGCCCTGAAAATCGGGAAGGCCGCGGTGGCGTTTTTCCAGGAAGAGCTTGAACGTCTGACGGCACTAACCGCCAAGATGAACCGGCGCAATCCCGACGGCAGTACGTCGCCAATCGGGGGTGAAGTGTATGCCGGTGTATTACAGGATATGGAAGACCGGGACTATGAAATGATTGTCGGTGAGTTCTTCCGGCGATAGTCCCGCGATCCAGAACCGGCCACGCGTGATCGTTCGACCCGCATCCGGTTGCAGTCGGTAAATCCCATGTTATCAACTTCGTTGCCGAGGGAACTATGTCAGAATACGTCAGCAAACTCATCGCGCTGGTGAAAGCAAAGAATCCGTCAGAGCCGGAGTTTCACCAGGCGGTGGAAGAAGTAGCTCAATCGCTTGAGGTCATCCTCGAGCGTCACCCGGAATATCGCAGCGCAAAGATTCTCGAACGTATGGTCGAACCGGAACGCGTGGTGATGTTCCGGGTTCCCTGGATGGACGACCAAGGCGAAATCCACATCAATCGCGGCTACCGCATTCAGATGAACAGTGCGATCGGGCCGTACAAGGGGGGTCTGCGCTTCCACCCCTCTGTCACACTTGGCATCCTGAAGTTCCTGGCATTCGAACAGGTCTTTAAGAACAGNNCGCTGCCCATGGGCGGCGGCAAGGGCGGATCGGATTTCGATCCCAAAGGCAAGAGCGACCACGAAGTCATGCGCTTCTGTCAGAGCTTCATGACCGAACTGTTCCGCCATATCGGGCCGGATACCGACGTGCCCGCAGGCGACATCGGCGTCGGCACACGGGAAATCGGATTCCTCTTCGGCCAGTACAAACGTCTGACCCGCGAATTCTCCGGCGTGCTCACAGGAAAAGGCCTGAACTGGGGCGGCTCTCTTGTCCGTCCAGAGGCCACCGGATATGGTGTTGTGTATTTCGCTGAAGAGATGTTGAAAGCGAAGGGACAGTCATTCGCAGGCAAGACCGTTGCCGTTTCAGGGTTCGGCAACGTGGCATGGGGTGCCGTGGAGAAAGTGACACAACTCGGAGGGAAGGTGGTCACACTCTCCGGCCCGGATGGCTTCATCTATGACAAGGATGGCATCCGGGGTGAGAAGATCCAGTACATGCTGGAAATGCGCGCAAGTGCCCGCGACAGCGTGAAGGATTATGCTGACAAATTCAAAGTGGAGTTTCACCCGGGCAAACGCCCGTGGGAAGTGAAAGCGGACGTCGCTCTCCCCTGCGCCACCCAGAATGAGCTGAATGCAGACAATGCCAAGACGCTTCTCCAGAACGGCTGCATTTGCATTTGCGAAGGCGCTAACATGCCGACAACACTGGAAGGCGCGAAAGTCTTCCTCGACGCACACGTGCTGTACTCGCCGGGCAAAGCGTCCAATGCAGGCGGCGTGGCAACGTCAGGACTCGAGATGAGCCAGAATAGCATGCGTTTCCCCTGGTCGAAAGAGGAAGTGGATCAGCGTCTGCATGAGATCATGAAGAACATCCACCGCACCTGTTTGACCACCGCGGAGAAATACGGCACGCCCGGCAACTACGTCAATGGCGCCAACATTGCCGGCTTTCTCAAGGTCGCCGATGCGATGATGGATCAGGGATTGGTGTAACCCCCCCCTTCTCGACGCGCCCCGACCGACACACAGACCGATTGTCATTGGGGGTGATCCATAAGGCGAGTGCTGTCATTGCGTCCCGCGCAGCGGGACGAAGCAATCTCAACGTTGCGGGTGATGTTTACGGTGAGATTGCTTCGCCCCTTCGGAGCTTCGCAATGACAGGACAGACGTTCTTGTCGCCTGTTGTTGTCTATGCTACCCGGCTGGATACCCCCGGTACCCCACACCCGACACCGTTCGCGATTCCATCCCCGCCGTCCACTCCAACCCCAGTTCACTCAGAAAAGCTCCCTCGTGGAATGCCACGTGCATCGCGGTATCCATACCCGTAATGCGGCGGAACAGACCCCTGGTGTTCGGAGGGAACATCTCCCAATCTTCCTGCTCCGTAATGAATGCCTCGGGAACGGTAACAATCGACCGGCAACTTTCATGCATGAGATTCACTGCAAGCGTCTGCGCCCGCGCAATCGCCGGGGTGCAGGTCACACTGGCCTTGCCGTTGATCGCATCAACAAAGTTCTTGAACCCGTCATACCGCCACAGCGCGTGGCTGCGGTTGTCAAACACCTCCTGAGGCCCATCAGCATACCGGACGGTTGTACGCCCTTCGTCTGTAAGCCAGTAGACGCGGCCGTTGTCGGCGGAGATATGCATGGCGGGACCATGCGGAGCACCACCCGCATGCGTCACGAGTATCCGAACATGTACACCCCCCGCAGTATCAAGATGGCACTGGACGGTGTCAGCGCTCTCGATGTGATGGGCACGCCAGAGTTCCGCACGCACACTTTCCGGCGAAGCCGCCGCATGCGGTTCAGCCGATGCAAGATAGAGCGCGTTCATCACGTAATGTGCATGTGCATTGTTGGCCGGACTGTCGAGAATCCAGTCATCGCCGACACGCAACCGTCCGGCCCATTCGTTGCGCTGGAAATACTGCACGCTGCGCGGCCAGCCACACATGAGGGAAATGTCGCGCACCTTTCCCAGACGACCGGTAGTGACCAACTCTTTCAGCCGCTGCATAGAAACGCTGTACAGGTGCTGAAATCCAACGGCGACCTTCCGATCCGACCGTGCCTCAGCCTCAATCAGCCTGTCGACCTCCTGCACCGTTGCTGCAACCGGCTTCTCGCAATACACATGAAGGCCGGCTTCAAGCGCCCGGATCGCCACCGGAACATGCTGGTGAATGCCGATGGGCACGGTTACCACGTCGGTGGTGTTCACGCCCCGCGCAAAGAAATCTTCAAGCGAGCCATAGAGAATCACCCCCTCGCTCCCGAGTTCGGCGGCAAGCTGGGGTCGGGCTTTCCGGTCAATTGCAAGCGCCACCACGCCTGCAAGCCGGCCTTGATTCTGCCGTGCAAGCCAACGCACCGCCTCAATGTGAACGAGACCATAACCGCCCAGACCTATGACGACAAAACGTACAGGCTGCATTGCTCTCCAATGTCAAATTGTGTCACACGTATTGTACGAAGAACAGACTGAAAAGGCATTGGGAATTTAGGCTAGTTTATGTGTATATTAGATGAAATTCCTATAGCTGCACGATACCTTCATGAATGACCAATTCGTCAATCCGATCCAGGCAATCCAGACACTCCTCGCCCCCGCGTTGGGAATTTCGGCCGTGGGTCTGCTTCTGCTTGGGCTGAACAACCGCTATTCCATTATCATCAACCGCATCAGATTGTTGAACGAGGAACGTAGGAAATTTTTGCGTCTGCTCCAGAAAAGCGACTCGTTGGAGTATGCCGACAATCATCGCTTCATGAATATTTCCAAGCAGACGCAGGAATTGCTCGTCCGGAGCAGACTCGTTCGCAATGCCATTCTGTCACTTCAGGCGGCGATCGCCCTGTTCGTCATCACATCAGTGACGATCGGCATCACGTTGTTCATCTCCGTAGGGTGGTTCAGCACCATCGCGGTTGGTATATTCGTCCTGGGAATGCTCAGTGTACTGCTCGGCATTCTGTTCGCAGGAGCGGAAGTTCGCCGGTCATTCAAGATCGTGCTGCTGGAAGTGAAGGCAGATGACTGAAGAGGGGGTTGAATCGGCAGCGTACGGGGGCATCAGCCCCCGTACACGTCTTCAAAATCTTCCATCTAGCTTGTGACCCCGACATTTTTCATGCCGGCAAGTTTGTTGAAATCAATCTTCCCTGCTGCGTCCTTGATCTGACTCATCTCACATTCGCTCCCGCTTACCTCGACAACGAATCTCCCTGCAACGAGGACATGCAACTCGCCGTGTTTCGTCGACGTCCAGTATTTTTCCCAGGCCTTATACCCGTTGAATGTCGTGGTCCTTTCGTAGCCATCGTTGCTCTCACGATCAATCTGAGCCATCGTCCACCCCAGCGTTGCCATGCGCATGGCACCAGTGAGACTTCCCATGTCGCTGATCTTGACGCTGAGAGACGTGCCGTTCTCGTTGGCGTAGTCAGCAGATGCCGTCGCCACATCGGCCCCCATTGCGCCCGACCGTTCTCCTTCGACATTTCCCCGCGTCAGGCCCGGCAGCGCCTCCGGGAGCAGAGCTTTCAGTTCTCGGAAATCAACGGGTTCGACCTTCTTCCCGTCGTTCATGTCCTTCATTGCATCCGCCATTTTCTCGGCGCTCTCGGCGATCTTCCCTCCGGCCTCTCCAATTTCTTTCGCGGCGTCCCCCAGTTTCTTCTGCTCAGCACTTCTGCCGCATCCTAAGACGCACATGGCAAGTGCCAGCGGCAGCACAATCAGTATCCGCTTCATGGCATTAACACCTCCGATTGTGGAGTGAAGTACTACGGAATGGACGATTCTGTACGCCGGAATGTACTCAAAGGGGGCACAACAAACAAGGCACCCTCAGAGGGGGATGGGGGTGAGTGTACGTTACTGCTGAAAATGGTCGATGAGGTCCTCGAGGAAACGGTGTTCGAGTTTCTGCCGCATCAGGGCAAGCTCAATCGCTGCGCGGATTTCCAAATCATCATAGGGCTTGTTGATCACTGCAAATGGACCTGCGGCACTGGCCCGCATCATGGTCTCGTTATCGTTGGACGCTGTCGCATAAATCACAGGGACGTTCAGCCGCGCGCGGATACACTCCGCTGCTTCAACACCATCCATCCGTCCCTTGAGATGAATGTCCATCAGCACCAGGTCCGGCCGCACCTGTTCTGCCGATGTGATTGCTTCTTCTCCCGTAGCCACAACCGCGGGGACGCGATACCCCCACGAAACCAGACGCCGGCGAATATCCTCGGCGGCAATGCACTCGTCTTCCACGATAACAATCGATAGCGGTGTCGCCATAGTCGTTCCCCTTCATTCTTCCAGAACTCCAACGTAAAACCGCAATAAATTACGACGTGAATCTGAATAAGTCAAGTCAAATCGTATAAGTTGTTATCTAACAATAGAATACGAATCGCAGAATGTGGCGACATAACCTTTTCGAACGTATCTGTTCCCTTTGCGTTCAAGGTAGCGTATGCGTAGATTTGCATGTGGCACGATCGACCACTCCTGACAAAGGAATTTCATGTCTCAGGATCAGAGCCCTACAGCAAGCACCACTCCCCTTGAAGATCAACTGCGTGCGTCTTTGCGCGAGAAGGAAGAACTGCTCAGGGAAATTCACCACCGCGTCAAAAACAACTTTCAAGTCATCCTCAGTCTTCTGAATCTTCAGGGCGCCGCCGTCCATGACCCTGCCACTCTCGAAATGTTGCAGGAGACCCAGAATCGCGTGCGCTCCATGGCCCTGATTCACGAGCGGCTCCACCGCTCTTCAACCCTCGTTGATGTCGATTTCGACGAATACACCCGCTCGATGACCTCACAACTCATACGCTCCTACGCAAAAGGCGGTATCGCGGTGTCGCTCGAGGTCGACAGGATTGTCCTCAACATGAATTCGGCCATTCCCCTGGGGTTGCTGTTGAATGAGCTGACGTCCAATGCAATCAAGCACGGGTTCCCCAACGGCCGGACCGGCACAGTGAACATCGCGTTGGTGCGCTTGCCGAAGAACATGATCTCCCTGACAGTCGCCGATGACGGCGTCGGCCTTCCCAACAGCATCAACTGGCGTTCTGCATCCACGATGGGCATGACGCTGATCGTCGGTCTGGCCCACCAACTTGACGGATCTGTTGAGGTTGACACAACACACGGAACGAAGTTCACCGTTACGTTTCCGGGCACCTGATTCAGGAGATCCGCAATATCCCCGGCTACCAGGGAACACCGATTGTCGCTGTGACCGGCTAACACTCTACCACAACATGCTCTTTGCATTTCATTGTGAAGTTCGGTATCTATTGGTGTCGCACTCTCACCCAAAGGAACACCGCATGCCCGGCTCAACAACATCGTCGACGCCATTCGGAATCAAAATCATCATTGCCCTGCTTATCGTGAAGTCGGCTCTCCCGATCCTTGGAGAAATTCTGCCGCGGATTATATTGACTACCCCCATGCCATTCTCATGGGGTCTCTTTACGGTCCTGTTTCTGACAGTTCTTCTCCCCCTTGTCATTGCAGCAACGCTCATCCGTTCCCCCGCCACCGGCTTCTGGGCGACGCTGGCCTACGCCGGGTTCGCGGCGATTGTGAGCTCACTCGTAATTCTTGCCCCGAAGTTTGCGACGGTGGAGTCTTACGAACTTCCGAGTCCCGATCCATTCGCTGATGCACGTGCATTTGAATATGCATGGCGGCTTTTCAGTATTGCGGCATCTGTGTTGTTGGCCCTCTCTATTCTGCGTCCCTCCGTGTTCCGATGGATTGCTGCCCGGGAGGACTACCTTCGTGTGACGCGCTTCCCTTCGCGCCGCACCGCCACCATCGCCTCCCGCACCGCCTGGGTGATGCCCCTTATTGCCGGTGCCATTCTCCCAACCCTGGTCTGGTATGCAGCGGAACGCTACGTCGGGCACATCCGGATCGGCGACGCGTTGATGATTATTCTTCTCGAGCATCTGAGAGGCCGCGCGGTCATGCTCGACCTGTTCAGCATGCTCCCGTTTGCGGTTCTGGCCACCACTGCGTACAAAAACGCCCGCCGGATGTCCCTGGTCACACTCTGGGCCGTCACCCTTGGCGGCCTCATCGGTATTGCCGCGCTGATGGTGCCGTTGTACTACATGGGGTGGGAGACGTTCTATAACGATATCCGTGGCGACGAGAAAACCATAGGCGCCATGATCTTCTTTTTCACACCCCTCTACTGCATTGCCACAATGCTTGCCGGCATGCTCCTCGGATATGTCACCGCCCGGCTCGTCCGCAAAGGCGTCGATGATCTGATCGAGGATCATTCCTGACAGCGGTTGCAGACACATCGATTTCATTATCCGCCACAAGTCAGCATCGCTCAATGAACCCATCCCAGTTTTGCCGCCACGCAACGATTGCCGTCGCTGTTGTCATCACACTTTGTTCAGACATGCTGTACGCCCAGCATTTGAAGACACTCTCCTTCGAACAGATCTTCAAAAATGCCGAACCGCGTATCACGAAATCTCTCCCGGCGGTCACCGCATGGCTGGACGATCAGCACTATCTCCTGTCAAAGCGCGTCCCCGGCGAAGAACGGCCCCACCAGGTCGCCGTTGATGCCGGGTCAGGAGCAGAAACGCCCTACCGGGATTTGCAGCAATACAAAGATCTCCTTCCACAAGGCACCGACGCCGACGCCCCTGCAGCAACGGCCACCGACACCTCACGGGTGCTCTACGTGGCGGGTGGGGACCTGTACCTGCTGGACACACGCCACCATGTTTGTTCGCAATTGACGAGCACCGCTGCAGAAGAGAAGAACCCCACCTTTTCTCCGGACAGCCGGTACGTTGCCTTCACCAGAGACAACGATCTCTTTGCAGTTGACGTCACGACGGGCAACGAGATCCGTTATTCACGGGATGGCAGCGGCACCATCATGAACGGCTGGGCGTCGTGGGTGTATTACGAGGAGATACTTGGAAGAGAAAGCAGGTATCGCGCATTCTGGTGGTCCCCCGACNNCGCTACCCGAAGGCCGGCGATCCGAATCCGCGAGTGCGGGTGGGCATCGTACCTGTCGGCGGCGGTACAACAGTGTGGGCTGCGTTCGACGAAGCCAACGATCAGTATTTCGGGCCACCCTGCTGGACGCCGGATGGGACACGCCTGTTCGTCCAATGGATGAACCGCCGGCAGGATACTCTCCTTGTATACGCTGTGGATCCCGCTTCCGGTAAACGGTCAATCGTGCACGCCGAACACCAGCAGTCATGG
>PMMO01000176.1:26231-27127 GCA_003162215.1 Ignavibacteriota bacterium | reverse complement strand
GCCACACAGGAGCAAACGGTGTTCATCGGTGTCGCCGAAGCCCGGTCGAAGGTCAGTCAGATGACCGTGACCAAAGAAGTTCTGGAAGACCCCAAGGCGTTCGCGAAGTTCCAGCAGGCACAGGATCAACTCTCCGGCGCATTGTCGCGCCTTCTTGTCGTTGCAGAGCAGTATCCACAGCTGAAGTCGAACGAAAACTTCATGGACTTGCAGAAGCAGCTTGAAGGGACAGAAAACCGTATCACCGTTGCGCGCAGCAGGTACAACGAGACCGTGCAGGCATTCAACACGACCATTCGCCGTTTCCCGACCTCTCTGGTTGCAGGGTTCACGGGATTCCGCGAGAAGGCGTATTTCCAGGCCAAAGAAGGTGCTGATCAGGCGCCGAAGGTTACTTTCTAAAGAATGCATCGGATGTTTCCTCTATTGCGATCCAACAGGTTGTGCCGTAAGGCACGGCCCGCAACGGCTGTTCTGGTCGCCCTTCTGACGTTCTCTGTGCTGTCAGCNNGTGCGCAGACGCAGAACACCATTCCTGTGTTGCGTGAGTATGTGACAGACCAGACGAACACGCTGTCGCCCCCGGAACTTTCCTCGCTCAATGCACGCCTCCGTCAGTTTGATGACTCCACATCGACGCAAATCGTTGTGGTGCTTCTTCCCACTATCGGCCAGAATGCGGTAGAGGAAGTGAGCCTCAAGATTGTGGAGGTCAACAAGGTCGGGCGAAAAGGGAAGGACAACGGTGCACTGCTGTTGATCGTAAAGAACGATCGTTTGATGCGTATCGAAGTCGGCTATGGGCTCGAGGGTGTTCTCACCGATGCATTGAGCGCGCAAATTATCCGTCGCGAAATCGCCCCGCGATTCAAAGAGGGCGACTTCGCCGGCGGCAT
>PMMO01000176.1:0-26187 GCA_003162215.1 Ignavibacteriota bacterium | reverse complement strand
GGGGGTGGCGGCTCAAGTGGTAGCTGGTAGGCTCAATGACGACGACAGCGACACGACGCGATAGATCGACAAAGCCGGATATCTCACCATCCGATTTTCCGGTTCCTGCAGCGCTCTTCTCTTCACGCCGCCTTCTGGAGTGCAATACGCTCTTCGCAGATCTGTTCGTCCCGGTTGGTGACGGACAGCCGGGGAGCCTTACGCTGACAGCATTTGCCGGTGAACGGAATGCGGCGTTCGCAAAGGAACTCGCCCGGATCGTGAACAGCGCTGAGCCGATGCATTCACCTGTCGTTAAGGAAGTTGCGTTGCGCACCCGTGAGGGTGAGCGGAGATTTGTCCTATCCGCACTTCCTGCCACCTACGACAGCAAACGGGCTCTCAGGGTTGTGGTGCAGGATATCACGGCTTACGGCGAAAGGGCGCGTCAGGCGGAAGAAGCCGAGGCCCGGTATCGCGCGTTCGTCGAATCGAGTACCGCCGCGATCGCGCTCGTCCGCGACGGTCTCTTTGTGTACGTCAACAAAGGGCTGCTCGACCTGCTTGGCTACATGTTCAGCGAAGAAATGATGGCGAAGGAGACAACGCAGTTCTTTGCCGGGCGGGATCGCAAGGCGATTGCGGAGTACGGACGCGTGAGCGACACGCCGGGGAAGCTCCCGACATTCGTCGAATGCACGGCAGTGCGAAAAGACGACTCGCGCTTCCGCATGCAAGTGCGCACCGAGGTCCTCACCGTGGAAGACCAACCGACGCTGCTGTGGCATTGTGTCGATGTCTCCCACTGGCGCGATGCTGAGGAAGCGGTGGAACAGAAGGCGCGCGAGAACGACACCCTTGAGCATCTGCTCGAAGCCGTGCATCAGTCTGTCGACATTGTTGAGGTGCAACATGCAACCCTCGCCGCGTCACTGCGGCGGCTGGGTTATGAATCCGGCGGACTCTTCGTTTCGACAGAAGACGGCAACACGCTTCTGCTGGAGACTCAAGAGCATCTGTCGCCGGCTCTCGCGGAGAAACTGCACGAGCTTCCCGCCGGTGAAGGGTTGATGGGGTACATCACCAAGACCATGGAACCCGTTCGCCTGGTTATCGAGGAATACCCTGCGCATCTTCCGTACCGTGCACTTTTTGAATCGGAGAGCATTCGAGCCCTGGCGTTCCTTCCGCTGGTGCATGGGGAAAAACTGGCGGGCGTGCTCATGCTGCTGAGTTCGAAGGCGCATGAGGTGCCGGCCTATCATCAGACATTCCTTGAGGTGGTCGCCCGGCATCTTGGGTTCTCGCTGGCAAAGGCAGCGGTCTACGGGACAATCCAGCGTCGGGCCGACTCCTACCAGGATGCCATCGAACAGGTTGCGGGTGTTGTATACGTTGCATGTGCAAACGGCACGATGCTCTATTGCAGTCCAGTCGTCGAGCGGCTGACCGGGTTCAAAGTCCGTGAAATCACCTCGACACCGGATGCATGGCGCGCAGCCGTGCATCCCGACGACCGATCCATTGCCGCAGAACGGATCAGTCGCCAGGCCGGGACGCAGGATGAGTTCGTGCTGGAGTACCGGATGTTGCCCAAGGGGAAAGCTTCCTACATCCAGGTTCGCGACGCGATCCGGTATGTCCGGACTTCCGACGGCGCCGTACAGGCGATCTACGGGCTTTTCACCGATATCACCGAGCAGCGGATCACGCAGCAACGGATGCAGGGTATATCCGAATCACCTGCTGCACGAAGCGATGCGGTGGAAGAATTCACGCGCGTCGTCTCGCATGATCTTAAGGAGCCCCTGATCACGATCGCCGGCTATACGAAGCTGGTGCTGGATGGTTGCACAGGGCTCGATGATGAATCCCGGGATCACCTGAACACGGTAATGCGTTCCAGCGTGCGCATGAGACAGCTCATCGACGATCTGCTCAATCTCTCCCGCATCGGCCGCGTGCGGGCAAATCAGAGATTGGTCGCGGTCAGTCCGCTGCTTGATGACCTTGTGCGCGATCTGGAATTCTTTCTTCATGGCCGGCGGGCCCGCGTGGAATATCCTCCGGACCTTCCCCCCGTGCATTGCGATCCCACTGAGCTTGGAATTGTCTTTCGCAATCTCATTGTAAATGGTGTACTGCACAATACGCAGGAAACGCCGGTCGTTCGCATTGCGGCCAGTCAGGATAAAGGTGTTGTGACCTACTCGCTGGCAGACAACGGTATCGGCATCGACCCTGCGGATATCCATCGTATCTTTGACATTTTCCAACGGCTCCAGCCCACTGATGACCGTCCCGGCACGGGGGCCGGATTGACGATTGTCAAGAAAGTCATTGAAACCTTCGGCGGAAAGATCTGGCTGGAATCGACCCCGAATGTAGGTTCCACTTTTTTCTTCACGGTGCCGTTCAATGGATGAAAAGATCATCGCACGCGTCTTGCTCGTCGAAGACAACAAGGACTTCGCGAACCTTGTGCAGCAGTTTCTGAAACGCCACCCCGGGGCGACATTTGACGTGACATGGTCGGCCAACGGTCGCGATGCGTTGAAGGAGATCGAGACCAAGCCCGAGATCGATCTTATTCTCATGGACTTCTTCCTTCCGGGCAAAAACGGTCTGGAAGTCACCCGTGAGATCCGGGATCGCGGGATCGCCATCCCTGTGGTCTTCCTCACCGTCAACAAGGATTTCGACCTTGCAGTGGAGGTGTTGAAACTCGGGGTCGAAGACTATCTTGTCAAGGAGGAGATCTCCACCCCCGTGTTGCCCAAGACGATCCTCAGTGTGATCGAGCGGCAGAGTCTGCGCAACGAGTTGACGGGACTGGAGATCTCGCAGAAGCGACTTCAGGTGATTCAGGAACTCGTCGTAAAGATCATAAGCGAACTCCGTTCGCCGATGACCGGGATGCGGATAGGAGTGGACGGCCTGCTCGATACGCACGGTGAAGACAACTTGCGGGCCTATCTTGTCATCATCCGCGACAATTTGATCAGGATGGAGAAGAAGATGGTGCGATTGCGCGAACTCAAAACGGACAGGACCATCCCGTACATCAGGGATATCCGCATGCTGGATCTTTCGGATGAGGCCCCGCAGCCATGAAGTGCAGGATAGCACTAGCCCAGGTTGATGCTGTTCTTGGAGATCCGGCCAAGAATATCGCCCTCCATTGTGAAGTGGCGGAACGTGCGCGCCAGGCCGGTGCGCAGATGGTGATATTTCCGGAGTTGAGCCTGACCGGATACTCCGTGAAGGATCTCAACTGGGAGCTTGCGATTCGTGTTGATGCGCCGCCGGACATTTACACGCCGTTGTTGGAGCAGAGCCGCGGGATCAGCATACTGGCCGGGGGCATCGAAGAAGGGGAGTCGTTCGGGATATACAATTCGGCGTTCCTCTGCGAAGACGGGCGCATGCGGTCCGTGCACCGGAAAGTGTATCCGCCGACCTATGGGATGTTTGAGGAGATGCGGTATTTCAGCCGCGGCAACGCCGTCCGGGCTGTCGACACGCGGATCGGGAGGATCGGGGTTCTTGTGTGCGAGGATTTGTGGCATATTGCATTGCCGTATCTCCTCATGCTGGATGGTGCACAGGTGATCGTGTCACTGACGGCCAGCCCGACGCGTCTTGGCGGCGATGCAGGGACCCTTCGTTCGGCGGAAGTCAATGGTGAACATCACCGGGCCTATGCCCGTCTGCTCTCTGTGTACCTGGCGTTCTGCAACCGAGTGGGGTTTGAGGATGGAGTGAATTTCTGGGGTGGATCTGCGGTGATCGGACCGTCGGGCGACACGAAAGTGAGTGCGCGGTTGTTCGAATCGGATCTTGTTAGTGCAGATCTGGATGATGGCGAGATCCGGCGCGCGCGCCGTTTTTCCCGTCACGCCATTGATGAAGATCCGGAACTGGTCAGTCGCGAGCTTTCGCGGATGCTCCGGCGCTAGCTCCGGCCTGCCTCAAATGCCGAGGAAGAGCCGCTGCGCAAGATAGTCCGGCAAACGTGCGGCGAGAATTGCCGATGCGGTGGCCTCGATGTTGTAGTCGACGCGCATGACTTCATAGGTGTCAGCGGCGGTATCGAGGAGACCGAACGAAATCCGGGGGTTCCCATCACGCGCCTGTCCGACGCTTCCCACATTGATCAAGTACCGCCGGCCATCCCGGAAACGGTTCACGGAGCCGTCTTCGCCGACGATGACGGGGATATGCGTGTGGCCGATGAAACAGATGCGTGTACTGAAGGCCGCAAAGCACCGGTGCGCTTCAGGCCACGTAAAAATGTAGCGCCATTCTTCAGGATGCAGGGGGGATGCGTGGGCAAGCGTGATATCGTCTTCGACGTGCAACAACGGCAGATCGCGGAGATACTCGGCGTTCTTCTTCGTCAGGTGGGTCTTCGTCCAGCGGATGGCGTTCCTGCCGTAGACGTTGAAGTGATCAAGAGGTACCTCGTCAATCGCTCCGCTGTCATGGTTCCCTTTGACGACGGCCATGCACCGGTCACGGATGAGCGCAATGCATTCGTTCGGCGATGGTCCATAGCCTACGATGTCCCCCAGGCAATACACGCGGTCAACAGCGAGCCGGTCAATCACCTCGAAGGTCCGCTGGAGGGCCGAAAGATTAGAATGAATGTCAGAAATAACAGCGATCCGCATGGCCCGTTTCATGTACGTTTTGAAAATCTACGAAAATTTGCCATATTAACAAAGGAAATCGCCTATGCCATTCCATAAAGATATTCTTGCGCTTGACGCGATGCGCGAAGCAGAGCGGATCGCGGAACGCGTACGCACACAGGTGCTGCAGGTTCTTCACAAACGGGGTGCGGTCGTTGCCGTGTCGGGCGGTCTGGACAGTGCCGCATGTGCCGCCCTGTGCACGCTGGCGCTCGGAAAAGAACGCGTACTGGCGCTGCTTCTCCCCGAACGTCATTCATCTCCCGAATCGACACGCCTCGGCAACGAGCTCGTCCTCGCCCTTGGCATCAAGGCGATTACGCACGACATCTCTTCTCCTCTCGAATCGGTCGGATGTTACCGCACACAGCAGGAAGTGGTGAAATCGGTGTTCCCTGATGCAACGGCCGAATGGACGTTCAAGATCACCATGCCCTCGCTGCTCGGCCATGATCGACTGAACATGCCACGGTTGACGGTGCACACGCCGCGCGGGGAAACATTTGCCGAACGCCTCACCCACAACGACTATCTCATGCTCGTCGCTGCAACGAATTTCAAACAGCGCATCAGGGCGATGCAGGTCTACTTCCACGCTGACGCCCGCAATTTCGCCGCCTGCGGCACGCCCAATCGTCTCGAATATGACCAGGGCTTCTTTGTGAAAGGGGGAGATGGCCTTGCCGACTTCAAGCCCATTGCGCATCTGTACAAGACGCAGGTGCGTACTGTCGCAACCGCGCTCGGCGTTCCCCGGGAGATCATCACGCGCACACCGACCACGGATACCTTCCCGCTCAGTCAGGGACAGGATGAGTTCTTTTTTGGTGTGCCTCATGATGTGATGGACTATTGCCTCTATGGATGCAATAATGGATATCCGCCGGCTGAAGTCGCTTCAGTTCTTCAACTGGAACCTGCGATCGTCGAGCGCATCTATCTTGACATCGCGAGAAAAAGACGTACGACGTCGCCGCTCCATTTGCCGGCATTGCTGGTGGACCCCATCCCCGAGATTTCAGCGCTCAAGGAACAGGCACTGTGTGCGGAATTGCCGGCATCGTGAATTGTTGGTCCACCATTTCTTCAACAGCGGGGGGGGTGTGATGCCCGCGAATTCATATACTACACAAGAGAGGCTCATCGAATGATCATGAGCACGACACAGGAAAGCATTCGGACTACCGTCCTGAATTTTTTGCAGAAGAATTTCGTGTTTGATGAAAAGAAACAGATCGCGGATGATGAATCCCTGATCGGGGCGGGTATTGTAGACTCCACAGGGATCCTGGAGATGATCGGTTTTCTGGAAGAGACCTACGGCGTGAGTTTCCTCGACGACGAGCTTATCGCAGAAAACTTCGATTCGCTTGGAAGGATCGCATCATTCATGAAAAAGAAGATCGGGACTGCCTCTTGAGTTACATACATCGTCGAGTATTTGGAGAATGGTGAAGAAGACGTTATCTCTCTTTCTTTCCCGCGGGAAGATTCGTATATTGCAGACCGCGAAAGTACAAGGGAATGCAAGATGCCGAAGATTTTGGTGATCGATGACGACGAGATCACTCTAGCGCTCATGCACAACGTGCTGGAGGACGAGGGGTACGAAATTTTTTCCACGGCGGATGGTCCGCAGGGGATACAGATCTACAAAGAGCGTGAGCCGGACGTTGTGATACTGGATCTTGCGTTGCCGAGCATGAACGGATTAGAGGTATTGAGGAAGGTTCGTAAGCATGATCCGGATGCGAAGATTATTGTTGTGACGGGGCACGGGTCGGAGGAGTCGGCCAAGGTTGCGTTGCGTTACGGGGCCTGGGGATACATAGAGAAGCCGGTGGATTTTACCACGTTCCTGCATCAGATCCGCACAGCCGCAGAGCAGTAATTGACATCTTTCGTCCATTTCGCTAAATTAAAAATCTCCATTCAGCAGGGCGCGTAGCTCAGGGGTAGAGCATCTGCCTTTTAAGCAGAGGGTCGCTGGTTCGAGCCCAGCCGCGCTCACAATAGTTCTCAACGACTTACGGTTGGTGGTGCAGTAGTGGGGATTCAGGTGTACCCTAAACTGTACCCCAACTATGAAACCTTCCCTGATTCTCCGTCCCAGCGGTATCTACTACATTCGGATCCGTGAACACGGAATCGACCGCTACGTGTCCACCCAATCGCGTGACAAGAAGACCGCTGAGGACTTTCTCACTCGGTTCCTCACGAAGCCAGAGCCGGAAGTCACCCTCTCGGGCTTACGGAGGAGGAAATCAGGATCGTGGAGGGGAAAGTCGGCGCAAAGGAGGGAACGAACAGTATTCACCGTTTCAAAAACTGCTGAAGTATTTCTACAAGAGTTCTTTGACGGCCCCGGAGAAGATTGACGGCTTGAAGGTCTTTCCAGACAATCATCGCTGGATGGGACTGGTGGATCGCATTCAAAAGGAAAGAGCCCGTATGCTGTCTCCAGCAACGGGCTCTCCCAAATGAAGTCCAGCGGGGCGAACCCTATCGAGCCTACTCAGAGGCACTGGACTAAAGCTTGAGCAAATGTAAGAAGTGAAAGCCGGGATGTCAAGCGAAATCGTGATCTTAGGCCTCACTCCACGATTCTTAAACGCATGAACCCCTTGAAATGTTCCATTTGGAACAAATTTTCGCCCTTTCCCAACGCCATGTCAGCTATCGCGGGTAGTATTCCCGTCCGAACGGAGCAAGTGCCCCGATTTTGCTACAGAGGTAGTCGTCACTTGAGGAAACCTTCGATTTAGACGCACGTTTCAGCTCGAATTCTACAACATTGCAGACCGGAGTCATTCACCTGGCGGCGCAGAACATCAAGGGGGGGGGAGTTGGCCTGATAGGTGCACGGTTAAAGAGCACCTCTCTTAGCAAGAGATGCATACCCTTCGCTGCTGCTTGCCGAAATTGATCGACGGATTCCTTGAACAGGCGAATAGTTACGCGGTTTCTCTTCTCGTCTGTGCTGAGAGTGTTCTCAGTGATCCAGAGATACCGCTTTCAACTCTGGGCATGGAACTCGGTCAAGTTCCGTAACGAGATCTTCGCCAGGGCGCGCATTGGTGGCTTCACTCCCGGGACTCCGGAGATGGACAAGTTTCAGAGGATGATTCTCGCGGATATGTTCGTCATGGGGCTTGCGACTATCTTTCCGACCTCACTCTTTGGGGCAAACGTTCCGGCTCCGTGGTCGTACTTTCAGGATCTCTCCGAGTGGATGTTCGGGAACAGCAAGCAGCGAGACAAAGCGTTCTACGGCACTTTGCCGTATCCGCTGAACATCACGAAGATAGTCATGCCTCCGGTGGGCCGCGTCTTGGACCCGGTGTTCGTTGCGATGACGGGGAACTGGGATCGCTGGCTGGACTATACGGTGTGGACGTACGCACCGTTCGGGCGTCTGGCACGGGCGGGGGTCAAGACGGTGGACAACCCCACGATGGTTGCAGAGAACCTGTTCGGCGTTCCGCTACACGAGTGGCAGAGCCGGCTCAAGAAGGCTCCCCAGAGGCCCCTGATATCGAATGTACTTGGGCCTCTGGGCGTTAATCGGACGGTAGAGGAGTCGGCAATTCCCCGCCACCTTCGTCATGTCTCCATGGCCGAATTTGAGAATGTGTATCAGGCATTTAGGCGGGTGGATGGCTACTTAAGGGAAATTGAGGGGCCATCCGGGAACGGTGTGGGTCAGAGCTTCTGACAAAAGGAACATTTTTTACTTGATTGTTGTTAAGTTATAAGTTAACATTTTATGTGGAAGCGAGATCCTTATATAAGGGGAAATATCTTGATATCTGGGTTCTAGCGGAACCTGGTAAGGATTCATTCTTCAAAACCTTCCGGCTTGGGTTGACAGACGACCAACGATCAAAAGTTGACGCTAGAATTGAGTTTATCGGCAATACGAAACCTCCAATCAAGAATGAGAATGTATCAAAGAAAATTGAAGAGCGCCTCTTTGAATTGAAAGCAGACAGTGGGGGATGGTTCATAAGAGTTTTCTTTTTCTATCACGATCGGAAATTGATCATCATACATGGATTCCAGAAGCAAGGCAACAAAACTCCTAAGGAACAAATCAAGCGCGCTAGGGACCTTCGCGACAGATTTCTCTCGAGTTAAGAAAGGATAGGTGCGCCACATGCCAAAATTCAGCATCGACAAGGGAGAGGCACGGCAGTTCAAAAAGGAAATAGAACTCCGTAAGGCTAGCAATGATTGGCGATACTTGTTGGAAGTTCAACTCCTTCATATGGGGGAGACCCTCACGCGGTGCATGGAAGAGCAGTGTATCAGTCGGACGGAACTAGCTGAGCGACTTGGCGTGTCGAAAGCCAACATCAGTCAGATACTGAACAACAAACGAAATATTCAACTTGACACTATATACAAGATTGCCACCGCCTTGGGGTTGCGGCCTCGGCTTGAATTCGACAGGACGACCCCTATCGCAAGTGAGTATTGCTACGAAGCTGAAGCAATGCTGAAGACGTTCCATTCGGAGGTGTCATCTGTCCCATGGGTGTGGGCTGAAAAAGAGTTGCAGAAGGCTTTTTGGAAGCCGGCGGCCATCCGCTTTGAGACGCCGCGAGTAGGATCGGAAGAAAGTGGAGACAGTTCCACTGACGCACGGAGCACGAAATGAAAAAAGTGATTGGCAAGGATCTGGTCTTGGAAAAGCTACTCTTCGAGAGGGTGGACATTGGACTGCCCGTTTTCTTCGCGAAGACTAAGGCGAAGCCTAAACTGAACCTGAAGCCTTCTGTTCTGGCGAAAGTACGCCAACACAGAACGGATGTTGATCGGTTTGCAGTGAGCCAGACGATCAAGCTCCGCGATATGGATTCAGACGTCACCGAGGACTCCTCGGTCGGTGTTACCATTGCTGTTACGGCTTTTGTGCGCGTCATGCGAACAGGGCTTGGTCGTGCGCGAAAGAAGGCTCTGATTGCAGATGTCGTGACGCCCTATATACTCGATAGGTCATTTGCGTACCTTTCACCGATATTCCGCAATTCACTCTTGAAAGAGTTCACACCTCCTCAAATAAAGAGGATGAAGCGGAAGAAGTGATTGTTGTGAGTCGGCTTACCGACCGCGAAGGAGCCGTCCTATCGCGTGTCACAGGTAAGTGACTCAAGTCTCGGCGGCGACACTGTGACGCAGGTGCTGCTGGAACCGAAATCCGAGAGAGTCGGGTGTGTCCTCATTTTGGGTTGGGACTTGCGCGCGAAGCAAGTGTAGAGTATCTTTCATCACAATTCATCCCATAGACTGTACACCAACTATACCCTGTTTTTCGTTGAGAAGTGGCTCAACTGATCTGCATTGGGTAAAAATGTTGGCCTTTTAAGCAGAGGGTCGCTGGTTCGAGCCCAGCCGCGCTCACATGTCAGATAGTCAGACAAATTTCCGGAGTGAACTAGTCTCTTATACTCCGGAGGTCCCTATCATGACGATCTCGTCCGCGTTCAAGGTCTACGAAGACCTTCAATCGACCTATGTTTCCCGCAAGACAATTTCCTCTGTCTACGTTCCGACCCGAAAGTCTCCGGTTCCTCGGAGACCGCTCGATAGAAGATATCAGCCCGTCCGACCTCATTCGATGGGTCTCCTATGAACTCCGGGAGAGAAAGAGGGAACCCCGTGGAGTGAACATCGCGATCCGGACCGTCCGCGCCCTTGGCAATTTTTTTGCACGTCAAAAGGTTCTCTCGCGTGACAACCCCTTTTCAGAGATTTCGACTCTCCGCGTCGATTGGCGTGCTCCGGTCTGCATCTCCGGGGAGGACTTCGGAAAGATATACGAGAAGGAACCCGATGAGAGATACCGCCTCGCGTTTCTCCTTGCCTTTCACACGGGACTCCGACGGTCTGACGTCGCGTTCCTGACATGGAAGAACGTCGATCTCGAACATGGAGTCCTCCGCGTCGTCATGGGAAAGACGCGACGACTTGTGATGATCCCGATGACTCCGGTCGTCCGCGAACTCCTCGAATATCAAAGGACGAAGACCGAGGGAGTCGGTTCCGTTTGGGGACGCCCGATCCCGTCTGACAAGCTAGGGAAAAGATTTAAAGACCCGTGTCGACGAGCGAAGTTCGAGGACTATCATTTTCATCATCTCCGTTCGTCCTTCGCCTCGCACCTTGCCCGATTGAGGGTCTCCCCTCAACGGATCGCGACCCTCCTCGGACATACGTCGATGACTCTCGTCTATTCGACGTATGCTCACCTCGCGCCTGATGACATGACGCAGGACGTCGCGCTCCTTCCGGTGACGACTGGAAGTGCCGCCCCGATTGGGAGCGTGAAGGTCCCGACGAAGACGGTCGGGAGTCTCTGAATATCGAGGGGGGGTACTCTAATGGACGCCTTCCAGATCATCCAGACCGTAACCCTTGTCGCGACCCTGATCGTCGTTGGATGGTATACAATCGAGACGCATCGACTCCGGAAGTCCTCAGAGGGGCAAGCGGCAGCGTTCCGGGATCAAATTCGAATCGCTCAGGAACATCTCAAGCTTGCTCAAAGACAGGCTATTGATGCCGCAAGACCGAGAGTNNCCAGACCGTTACTCGCTGATAAACGGCGGTGGGATTGCATACGAGGCGAGCGTCACTTATGAGGATGGAACTGTGATACCCTTGGCGGACAGAACTCTCGAACGGCAGCACGCATACCCCCTCAAAATTAAGCTGCACACATCACCTCTCCGGGTTACCGTTAGATATCATGACGGGATCGGGACGAGGTATCTGTGTTGCTTCGAGGTTTGTGGAGTCATAATTGGACTTGTCAGCGAGAAGAATAGCTTCGAGAATCCCGGACTCCAATGAAGCATAATCGGGTCTCTTTGGAGTCGAACCGATGAAAGTCATTTACAGAATCACCTACCCAAACGGAAAAATCTACGTCGGGAAAGACCTGACTGATACGATCAGCTATTTCGGGAGTGTCGATAGTCGTCTCGTCGAGAANNCTTCACAAAAATACAGAGGCGAGACCTCGCGGTTCGGAAAGAGATTCTTTGGGAGTCGGAGACCGCATCGGACTCCGAGGTGAATCAAAAGGAGATCGATTCATCCATAACCTGAAATCGAATAACCCCGCGGTCGGATACAATCGGACCCCGAAGTTCAAGAGGGAGAATTCGACGTGACCGATCAAGATGCTTCGGAAGAGTCTTCACCCCCGACACTCTATCACTACACGGATCAAAGGGGGCTCCTGGGGATACTTAACTCGTTCGAGTTTTGGGCTACCAAGATTCAGTATTTGAATGACGCCAGTGAGTTCGGCTATACACAAGCTCTCGTGAGAGAAGAATTGGCGAACCTTCATAGGCAAGCCCCGAACGATAGGGAGAGAGAACGAATAGACGCTCTTGTTTTGGAAATCGACACAATTCGGCAGATAAACGTTTGCGTCTTTTCATTCTCAGAAGAACGCGATCTGCTAAGTCAATGGCGTGCCTACGGTGGACCAACAGCCGGCTTCGCTATCGGATTCGAAACGGCTTTCCTTAAGACTATCGTGAAAAGAAACGGATGGCTATTGAAGAGGTGCATCTACGACGAGGCAACGCAAATTGGGATGATAAGGGGACTTATTCAAGACATCCTTTCGACCGATTTACNNCGAGGCCTCGTACTACCATAGCATTGCCTGTTGGTGGAGATTTTGCTGTCAATCTCACGAGGTTAGCTCAGCTTTTGAAACACCGAGGTTTTGCGGAGGAACGAGAATGGCGGCTGGTTTCTCCGCCTCAACAGAGTTGGGACGAGCGGTTTTGCTATCGCCTCGGTAGATCAATGATTACCCCTTATTTTCGATTATCGATTCATGGAGATGGGGAGTTGCCAAAAGTCAGAGAAATTGTCGTAGGGCCTACTCCAGAAAGGGGTGGATCAATTGCGTCGGTCGAATCGATTCNNGGTCCCGTTCGCGTCCGACGACCGAGACCCCTTCGATCTTGCCCCCTCCGGTTTCCTGACCAAGAGTTGACTTGGACATCCACAGGCGTCATTGGTAATTGGGTTAGCGTTGTTAACGGAATGATGCTTGTCGCGACCGGAAGAGGCGGAGTAGTTAGGTCAACTGACAACGGCGCGACTTGGACAGCACCAAACTCAAGTCTAACGAGCACGGATGTTGAGCGTCTTGCTGTCAATGGATCGAATCTCTTTACAGGCAACTATGGAGACGGCGTTTTTCTCTCCACAACAAGGGTGGACGCTGGGCCGCGGTGAACAACGGACTGGCGGCGAAGATTACGGTACTATCCCGGAAGGATAAGTGAATCTGGTTTTTTGGGGTTTTGCGGAAATGTCAGGGTCTTCTGCGATCGCTCAAGGATGGTCCGTCGATCGAAAAAAGGTCGTCATCGCATCGATCGGGATCGCAAGCGGTCGACCTGGTATCGGCAAGTAGTCGCCAGAGATCGAGTCACGATCGATATCGATCGCCGGAAGGTCGAAAAACATCGAAGAATAGTACAGGGCTTAAGTTGTATGCGCTAAATCGGTTGACCTTAGGCGGATGCAATTCTCCCCTTCAAAAAAAATGGACGCATTCGTTTGTTGAAACGCTCGCATATCGCATCTTGGAGCGTTCTGTAGGGCTCCAAATGCGGTTTTTTCTCGGCTCGNNCTCGAGAAGTGCAGATGGGGAGGGGAAGGCTGTGGAGCTGATGCGGGCAGGAAGGATCCCGCTGAATAGGTCAATCATCCCGGTTCATGTTGTGGATTTTTGTTGAAAATCGGATAACTTATGAGAGGAGAGGGGGAATTCATTTCATGCGTGTGTTTTCCTCCATGTACATTCTACCTCCAAAGCTAAGCAACGTGGTATTGTGGCCGACCATAACGACCTCAGGTATCACTACATGATTGCCCAACTTACGAGGCTATCTCCTGCATTTGTGATGGGCAAGCACCGGGGAAAACACTACATGCGTCATATGTATCCAATAGTCCTCGTTCTTTTTGTGCTGAGCTCCATGCAGCACTGTCGCTCATTTGCAGAGACCAACTATTGGAAAGCAATTAACGGCCTTTACGGCGGAAGTGTCCGTGCGCTTGCTGCCAATTCCGAGGGGCACCTCTTCGCGTGCACTGATGGGGGAGTCTACCGGAGCACTGATCAGGGCGGGAACTGGCAAAGACTCAACATGGGCACGACGGATTTCTATGTTCTTGGAGCGCTTCTTCTGTACCCTCCGGCAACTCTCCTCGCTGCCTCGAATCGGGGAATCTTTCGTTCTACCAATAATGGAGACACCTGGGAAGTGCCGTTTGGGGCGAACTATCAGCATGACGTTCGATCTTTCATGAAAGACTCGCTGGGAAGGATCTTTGCTGCCGATTATCACCAAGGGATTATTATGTCCGCTGATGCTGGACAGACCTGGTCGGATTATGCATTACCCGATGTCTCGTTACTCACTCTCCTCGTAACCAGCAATGGGGTATGGTATGCAGGAGGACCAGAATACCTCTACCGCTCAAGTGACGCCGGATTTAGTTGGCATTCGTTGAATTTTCCCAATGAATCTATGAAGTGTCTTGTCGAAGCCCAGGATGGCACGCTATTCGCGTGTGGCGACTATGTTATCCTCCGGTCTGTTGATTCTGGCAATTCGTGGGTTACGCTCCCTGGTCCAAGCACCTTTTTCTCAAGTGCTTTTATTGATAGGTTCGACCGTCTCTACGTCGGCTCGTCCCTCGGATTGCACGTTTCTACAGACCGTGGTAACACATGGGATCTACTCTCCTCTCAAACGAAAGCGGCGATGTCGTTCCTGCAGAATGGAAGCGAGAGAATGTATATAGGTACTCTTAGCTATGGAATCTTCAGCTCAATGGATGGGATATCATGGTCAAACACAAGTGATGGCTTGACTGCTTCAATGATTGAATATCTGTTTGGCTCTCCTTCGGGGGCAATGTTTGCTTCCGTACTGGGGACAATGCATGTCACACGAGACAACGGGCAAACATGGGATACGCTTGATCTAACGGCAAGAACAAGCCGTGGTCCGTTCACTGCTACATCTACCGGGACGCTCATTGAGGCCATCTATTTCTGGAGTTCCATTGTTCGTTCAACCGACGACGGACATTCATGGGAGACCTTCAGGGTCACTGATGATCCATCTGTCGTTGCTTCGCTTGCCACGGGCCCCAAGAACATGATTTTCGCTGGTACTTCACACGGAGAAGTTCGACGCTCAACAGACGACGGACGCACGTGGGTCAAGGTCAGAGAGCCTGACGGACGGGGGCCTGTCAGTGCGTTGGTTGTTCGTTCGGAGGGGAGCGTGTACATCAACAGGGAGAATGCGGTATTCAAATCGACCGATGCCGGTTCCTCATGGTCTGAAGTCGGCAGAGGCCAAATTCCACACTCCATAACATCATTCTGTGTTTCCCGGTCTTCCAAACTCACAGCAAGAACCGACGGCGGCATATATGTTTCCAATGACTGGGGGATCACGTGGACTGCATCATACAGGGGCCTCCGGGATGACTATGTTTTCTGTGTGATATCCGACCGTAACGGCGTTTTATATGCTGGCGCTGCTGGGAATGTCTACAGATCCAACGACGATGGAAGCACCTGGGAAGATATCAGCACCGGCCTTGACGCGTGGGAGGTGTTGACAATCGGACTGAGCAATGACGGGTTTGTGTATGCCGGTACTTATAACTATGGTCTGTTCCGTACAATTGATCGACTTGCGAAGTTCTCCCCCCCAACAGCCTATTACTTCAGCCAGAACTATCCCAATCCGTTCAACTCGAAAACCGCATTCGACTTCGACCTGCCACAATCATCAGATGTTCAGATTGTCGTGTACAATGCACTCGTGCAACGAGTGACAGCATTGGGGTCGGGCCCCCTTGCTTCGGGTCACCATACGGTTATTTGGGAGGCTTCTTCATTTCCCAGCGGCGTGTATTTCTGTAGGATCGAATCCAATTCATTCAAAGAAACACGAAAGGCTGTGCTGGTCAGATAGCCCGGTACATGGACTGAATCACCACCATCACGACCTCGGGGAATTCGTCGATGGTGCGTTCGATGCTGCTGACTCAACGGTGCCGTCAATTTCAGTCCATCAATATGTGTGATCGGGAAGTGACGTGACAGAATGTGATCTCTATTCTCATGAAGGCTTCGCATGACCGCTCCAGTCATCATCCGTAGTCTCGTGGACCACTTCGGCAGCAACCGTGATCAGCTCGTCTCATCATCATACAATGAGATACAGATTCGGCATGAATTCATTGACCCGTTCTTCAACGCGCTCGGTTGGGATATTGACAACAAACAGGGCGCAGCTGATGCTCATAAGGACGTGATCCATGAGGATGCGATCCGAATCGGATCTGCGACGAAAGCACCGGATTATGCATTCAGAATTGGCGGCACAAGAAAGTTCTTTGTCGAAGCGAAAAAACCTGCCGTCAAAATCAAAGAGGATGTGGGTCCTGGAAGCCCAAGGATCTCTATAGCAATGACCTGATGGGTAGGGACAGGACGAAGGCGCTTTTCATCGAGTACCTCTTCTATCTCTTCGAGATGAACAAAAGTGATGGGAACAGGGCAGTCTATCTCATAACGCGTGAGATGGACACAATCGCTCCTGCACTTCGCATGGGAGCACTCCTCGAAGCGAGGCAGCAGGTCGCACACGCAAGCGGTTAAACGACCTTTATGATTATGCCAGGCAGACCGGCTACCTAGAGGACTACAAGGTGGACGGCTCCCGGCGCCAAATCAGAAAAGATCCATTGCCTGCACTTGAACGCAGCTAAGTTCCGGGCAATGAAGAAGATCCATATGCAAATGTCGCAAGGTCTACCAGTAACGGTAGCAGTGACATCGAAATAGACGAGGAAGATCAAGGAGATTTCTGATTAATCTCCATATATTGATAGATACCAATACTACCCTCCCTTCGCTATCGCTCGGGATGGTTTTTCATTTTCTTTCCGACCGGTTGCGTATGCAGGTGCGGCTATCGTATATCCCAACACAACTCATCCCATACTGTACACCAAGAGTACCATGTTTTTCGTTGAGAAATAGCGCATGTGATTTGCATTGGGCAAAAATGCTGGCCTTTAAGAAAGATCAATTGAGAATTGGGAACGGAGAATTGACAATTGACAACCGAGTGATGAAACGCCCGTGAATGAATGGACCATTGATTGAGGAAATCCCCTGATGAAAGTCGGGGGATTCGTATTAGTGGGGGGATGGATCACCAAGTGATACTGGATTTAGGCGAGATTCCGCCTAACTTACGGATGGGGAGGCTTTCTCGTTTGATGAAAGGAATCGACCGCAATCATTTGAATAGCGTAGGGGATCCGGCGCAGTTATTCGTTTATATAGCAGGGACACGATTTGCTGGTGAGTGAACCTTCGACTGACAACTTTCTATCCGTTGAATTTGCCGGGTGTATTCAAGAGAGACGGCCTCAGGATACGATTCAGTGGGAAGATCGAAGTTGCTCCCAACGCTCAATACCTGTATACTCCGATCCGTCTTTCACGAGTGGAGCTAATCGAGCGGTAACTTGTAAAGGAGGAAGCATGCGATTCTCAGATCCTATAGGCCGTATGCGATTACTCGGCGCATCAATGCTTCTGATGGCAACTGGCGTTTTTACGGAATGTGAGCGAGCCGAAGTGATATTGGAACCGGCGGCTCCATCAGCGGAAATCTACTCAGCCTTCCCAGAATTCTTCTTAGAAAAAGGAAAGGATGGAGAGTCATCATGACACACTCGACGCGGTCAAAACAAGCATATTCGTCGATAATGCAAAGTAGGCGGGAGGCAATGTAGGATTAACACGATGTTTGTGGTATCATCTATTTCGGGATGGGGCTTACGATATGCTTGTAGGGGCGGTGGGTGAGGGGATGCTCCAGGCCAATGCTGGGTACAGCATACATTTGGCCGCAGATGAGTCGACACTATATCTGCGCCACCAACGCTCGGACGTTACCCGCCTCGTCGACCACTTGCTGGATGTCTCGGTACACCTTCGCATTGCCCAGCATGCGAGCCACGCCTTTCCCTTGTCCCACGCCCACTTCGANNCGAAGCAGAGGAATGAATCGGGCCTCAGGAACTTCGGCGCTTCACGGATCAAGCGTGTCAGGATCAAGACACCAAGTGCTCCTCCGTCAAACGCAAGGCGCGGTTCGTTCTGCGAGATCTCCGGGGCCATGCTTATCACTTTTGCAGATGAGATGTAGGGGGGATTGCAGGTCAACAAATCTATTTTGCCGATGAATTCTTCCGATTGAAAAGCACCAAACATGTCGCTCTGCCTGAATTCAGTCCTTCCCTCCAGGCCAAGATGTACTGCGTTCTGTTGTCCGAGTTCGACGGCTGCAGAAGAGATGTCCGATGCGAACAACCGGCTGCGAGGCTCAAGAGCAGTGAGGGCGAGACCGACGTTGCCTGCCCCTGTACAGATATCAAGAATGGTGATGGAGCCGCGAGCGTCGGCAAGGATTGAGGCCTTTGCCAAGGCAGCTCGTGCGAGAATTTCGGTTTCCGCTNNTAAGGGCTTCGGGGCCGGCCAGAAACTCGAGCCCCATGAAATGCTGCCGGTGCGTGATGTGCGCTAAAGGGACCCCGGAAAGCCTTTGATCGACGAGGTCTGTCAGTTTGCGGAGTTCCTCCTCGTCCAAATCGGGGAGTGTCGCGGTAGCTGCTTTGCGTGCGGAAAGGGGCGCGCCTGCGGCGACAGACCAGAGGGCACGCAGGGTTGACTCGGCAGTCTCTTCTGGCTTGTCTGGTTGCGACACCCAGGAAGCATTCAACCTCTGCAGAAGAGATCCGTACCATGCGGGGTCTCTCATGATCCAGCTCCTCTGATTTGAAAATGCGCGTTCACGGAGATACGCGTACAATGGTAGTGCATTTCAGGACCTTTTCCGTTGAGCCGCGAACATTTCTTTCAGACGGACCCGATCCGGCTTGCCTGAAGATGTTTCCGGGAACCGCTCCAGCGGCCAGACAATGTCCGGTCGCATGTACGCCGGCATCTCACGCTTACTGTACTCGATGAGATCCTCACTTTTGAATGACGCCGGATCGTGCGGGACGATTGCTACGACAATGTCGTTTGCGTCCTCAGTCCTTGGGGACGCGAGGACAACAGCATGCGCAGCCATCCCTGATGCGAAGATGCAGTCCTCGATTTCTTCCGGGCTGACACGCATGCCGTGGGACTTGATCATCTGATCACGGCGGCCGATGAAGTAGAGGAAGCCCTCCTCATCCATGGTTGCATAGTCCCCGGAGTAGACGGCAATCTCAGGCAGGCCGCCACGACCGCCCTGAAAAGGGGCCGGACGAAACCGTTCTGCCGTGGATTTCGGATCCTTCCAATAGCCCATGGAAACCGTCGCCCCTCGGTGAACAATTTCGCCGACTTCCCCGGGCTTGCATGGCTCCCCCTTTTCATTCAACAAGAACACTTCGCAATTCGGGATAGCTCTGCCAATCGAGGTCGGGTGTCTGTCTACCTCTTCCGGGGGTAAAAATGTTGATCGAAACGCTTCAGTCAAGCCAAACATGAGATAGATATCAACCTTGGGGTGAGCCTTGCGAAATGCACGCAGGATCGGCTCAGGCAACCTTCCACCCGTGTTGGTCAAGTACCGAAGTGAAGGAAAGGATCTTTTTGTAAATGGAGACCACCTGGGATGCGCCAGTTGCTGCCAGAGCATCGGCACGGCCGCCATCCCCGTGACCTTCTCTTCTTGAAGTGTATTGCATATCCCGGCTGGCAGGACGGACTGTTCGATGATGAGTGTCCCGCCAATGAGTACCGCAGTAAGCAGTTGATTGAGCCCGTAATCGAAGCTGAACGGCAGAAGACTGATGAGAATGTCCTTTTCCGTGAGGCGCAAATAATCCGCGATGATGTATGCTCCAGCGAGAAGATTAGCGTGGCTGAGCATGATGCCTTTTGGCATGCCGGTTGAACCGGACGTATAGATGATGAGCGCAAGATCGTTGCCAATGGTGGGAGATGAGGTGACACCCTCTTTGGGAAGGGCCACTTGATCGATGAGCAGAATTCTAGAGGAGCTGATCGAGGGATTCTCCAGCGATGAGAGTAATCGGCTGTTGGTTACTAGGAGTGATACTTCCGCGTGTTCGAGTATGTAGTTGACCTGGCGTGTCCTCAGGACATCGTTGATAATCACGCCCACAGCCCCGATGAACCAGAGGCTGAAAAGTGCTGTCACGGCGTCATAGGATCGCGGCAGGAAAATCGCGACCCGGTCGCCGCGCTGAATGCCTGATGTGCGCAGCAGCATGGCAAAGCGCCTCACTCTGTCGAGGAGCTCATCGTAGCTGACGCGAGAATTCTCGTCTACCACGGCTATTCGTTGCGGCTGCCCATTCCTCGCGCTAACGAGGCAATCAGGCAGAGTGTATGCTGTTCGGGGAAACCCTGAATAGGTCATTGAAATGTCAGCATATATTCTGGTTGTAGAGTAGTCCCGGTCTTTTCGTTCCGTTCAATCCCGGCGGCACAGAGCGATCAGAATCCTGTCTGCTCCTTCGGCGTCGTTAGAACAGTGAGCAATATACTATAATCCGACAAATCTGCAAAGGGAAGGAATCCTGCTGTTGCATCTGATTAAGAAGGTCGTTTTCTTGAAAATTAGAGTTTCTGTTGGGCTCGCTTGATTCCCATTGATCTGAGAAGGGCAAGCCTGAATATTCAGGTTTCAGAACTAGAGGATCGTGCATCAACTTGCGATGGAGGAGTAACGTCATGTGCGGCATGGGTGGAATTGTCGGCTTCGGGGATGCCGAGCTCTCTGTTCAACCCGGTGTTTCGCGCGCAATGGTCGCAGCCCTTCGACATCGGGGGCCGGACGAATTCGGGATGTTCAGGGATCGTCACGCTGTGCTGGTGCATGCGCGGTTGTCTATCATCGACCTTGCAGGCGGCAGCCAGCCGATGCAGTCCGCCGAAGGTGACCTGTGGGTCTCTTTTAATGGCGAGATCTTCAATTATGTCGAACTCCGTGCGGAGCTGGAACAAAAAGGGTACAGGTTCAGGACATCATCGGATACGGAAGTCCTTGTGACGGCGTTCCAGGCGTGGGGTTCGGAGTGCTTTCGGCGGTTCAATGGCCAGTGGGCCGTTGCCATCTGGAATCCGGCGCTCCGGCAGCTTGTTCTTTCCCGGGACCGCGTCGGCGTCCGTCCGCTTTATATGCACCGATCGGGATCCATACTACGCTTTGCCAGTGAAGTGAAGGCGCTCTTCGCCGACCCCGCGGTGCGAAGAGAAATGAACCCGGGGGGGTTGGACCAGATTCTCACATACTGGTCGACCGTTGCCCCGGTGACACCGTTTGTGGGTGTGGAACAGCTGCGGCCCGGGCACATCCGGGTCTATGGGCCGGCGGGCGAATACCACGAGGAAGAATACTGGCGTCCTTCTTTTTCAACGCTGATTCAACCCCGTTCGCTTGCGGCGGCTGCGGAAGTCCTCCGCGCAAAACTCACCGAGGCGACGCGCCTTCGGATGGTGCGTGCGGATGTGCCGGTGGGAAGCTACCTCTCAGGCGGCTTGGACAGCTCGGTTATCGCGCGGCTGGGACGGGAAGCCTGCCCCGGTGACTTCCGGACGTTTTCAGTCCGCTTTGAAGATGCCGAATTCGACGAAACCGAGTACCAGCGGGCCATGGCGGCGACGCTCGACAGCCGGCATGAAGAAATCGTGGTGTGCAGGGGGGACATTGCAAGGGTTTTTCCTGATGTGATTCGACACGCCGAGAGCCCGATCCTTCGCACCGCGCCGGCACCGCTGTTTCTGTTGTCCAGACTCGTCCGCCGATCAGGAATCAAGGCCGTTCTGACAGGCGAAGGCGCGGACGAGTTCGTTGGTGGATATGACCTCTTCAAAGAGGGGGCAATCCGAAGGTTCTGGGCCAGGGACCCGGGGTCTGCGATGCGTCCAAAGCTCTTTGACCGAATGTATCCGTATCTCGCGCGCTCACCACGCAGGGCAAAAGGAATGGCGCTGGAGTTCTGGCGTCAGGGTATGGAAGATCCTGATGCGCCGGGGTTTTCACACGGACCGCGCTGGAGATCCACCTCGGCATTGAAGCGTTTCTATTCTGACACGATGCGTCGGCGGGTCGCGGATGAGCCCGCGCCGGATTTCGTCGATGCACTGCCTCCGGAATTCGCCTCATGGGACCCGCTGGGGAAGGCCCAGTACCTCGAGATCATGACCTTGATGTCCGGCTACCTGCTCTCGTCGCAGGGCGACAGAATGCTCATGGCGAACTCAGTGGAAGGACGGTTTCCGTTTCTGGATGTTGACGTGATGGAATTCTGTGATTCGTTGCCTGCCACATACAAGCTTGCGGGGCTGAAGGAAAAAGTGGTCCTGAAAGAGATGGCAAAGGGATTGATTCCGGAGACGATTATCCGGCGCTCAAAACAACCCTACCGGGCCCCTGATGCTGCGTGTTTTTTTGGCGCTGATGCCCCCGACTACGTCGGGGAAATGCTCTCCCCTGAGTGCGTTAAATCGGCGGGTCTCTTTGATCCTGAGCGTGTTCGGGCCCTGGCCGGAAAGTGCGCAGAGAGAGTCAGGTCCGGTGCCATGGAATTCGGCAATTCAGACAACATGGCACTCGTCGGGATACTCTCGGCGCAGCTCACACATTCACTATTCATTTCACACTCAATCGGGGCGGGGTCGGATGATTTTCCTTGGACGACCATGATCGACCGCACTGTCCCGGTATCCTGATCAACTTGGACAAGATCCCTCGTGTTTCGCTTGCCAGCCTTCCTACTCCACTTGTTGAAGTTCCACGCCTCGCCAAAGAGATAGGTCTCACAACACTCTTTTTGAAGAGAGATGACCTCACGGGATTTGCCGGCGGTGGTACCAAAGTGAGAAAACTCGAATATGATTTCGCCGAAATACTGGCAAACAAGAACGACGTCGTACTCACAGCCGGCGGCGTTCAATCCAACCATGCGAGACTTACTGCGGCTGCTGCGCGAAGGTTCGGCCTGGATGCTAAACTGGTACTCGGCGGTCCGCCCTTCACATCGTTCGATGGGAATCTCCTTCTCGACGTCCTGTTCGGTGCATCAATAAGATTCTTGCCCAACGACGATGAAAACGATCATCTGACATCGGCGATGACTGCATGGGCGGATGAACTAAAGATGAATGGGGCCAAACCATATATTTCGCCTATTGGCGGAAGTACTGGCCTGGGAGCCCTGGGGTGTGTCGCAGAAATGCGTGAGATCGCCGGCCAGATGATTCCACATCAGAGACTACAGATTGTGCTGCCGGTAGGATCATGCGGTTCCTTCGCCGGCATTCTCCTTGGTGCAAAACTGTTTCTTCCCAATGCCAGAATCATCGGGATCAGTGTTTCAAGAACTTCCGCCGCCATCGAGAAGCGTACGCTGGAGATTATCAATGAATGTTGCGGCCTGATGGACATTCCCCCTGCCCTGGATGACATCGCTGTTGAATCGTACGACCAGTACGTGCTTGAGTACGGTATCCCGACCGAAGAAGGACAGAGAGCTATCATCCGCTGTGCACACCTGGAGGGAATCCTGCTGGACCCAATATATACCGGGAAGGCGATGGCAGGATTGATAGACCTTGTGCATCGGAAAAAGCTCGACAGCAGTGTTCCCACCGTCTTCATACACACCGGCGGGCTACCGGTCCTGTTTTCATTCGAGCCGGAATTCCGCAAGCTCGCAGACTGCAAGAACTGCTAAACATCTCAATGCAAAGGCGGACAATGGCAATCACGACCAGGGGTTTTGCAGTTTTGTTCGTCTTCGTTACCGTGACAGTCGTCACCGGCCGCTCACAGCAGCAGGCGGAAATCAGCGCTCTGACCTCCCTCCTCAACAACAAGAATGAGACCAGCGCCTCGCGTTTGAAGGCTGCAGAACGGCTCGGTGCAATCGGATCACCAGACACGACGGCAATCTCCTCGTTGATAGAGTGCTTTTCTGACCCCGATCCATTCCTCAATGGCAGAGCCGCCGCATCTCTCGGGCAAATCGGAAAAGCCGCGGTCCCACGACTGATAAAGGCACTTCAAAAACCAAATGGCAACGTGCGCTGGTGCGCTGCAATTTCACTCGGCAAGATCGGCAGCGACGGAAGAGAAGCCGTTCCGTCTCTGATGAATGCGCTGAAAGATTCCAGCGCCAATGTACGCTGGTGCTCGGCTATTGCGTTGGGAAACATGGGAAAAGATGCGGCTCTTTCCGGTCCGGCACTTTTCTCGCTCCTGATGGACCAGGATGAAGATGTAAAATGGGCGGCGTACTATGCTCTTGGCAAAATTGACGCCGGCAAAGTCGAACGGACGCTCGCTCTCGGCGGCGTGATTGCAGTCGTGGATAGTCTTGTGCCACGCCTGATGAAAGAACATCATGTCCCGGGTGTTTCTGTTGTTGTGGTGGACAAACGGAGGATTGCCTGGTCGAAGAGTTACGGGCTGAAGGATACCCGTACATCAGAAGTTGTGACGGGCCAAACGCTCTTTGAAGCATGCTCTATGAGCAAGCCTGTGTTGGCATACCTGGCAATGAAGTTGGTGGAAAATAAGAAATTGGATCTGGACAAGCCTCTATGGGTCTATCTGAACGAGAGTTTTGTCAGTACGGCGGACTATGGCAAACGGATCACTGCGCGCATGGTTCTGTCTCACACTTCGGGGTTTCCGAATTGGCGCAAGGGAGAAGAGGAAACAGACGGTCCATTACCCATTTACTTCCTTCCGGGGACTAAGTTCAGCTACTCAGGAGAAGGTTTCTACTACCTGCAGAGAGTGATCGAGAAACTGACCCATGAACCTCTGGATGTGCATGCGAAAATCGCATTGTTCGGTCCGCTCGGGTTGAAACACACCTCCTTCGTGTGGACGAAGGAAGTGGGGCCGTTCTTAGCAACAGGGCATGACACACTGGGAAATGTGCTGGCCAAGACTCAATACATTCATCCCAATGCCGCCTATACGCTCTACATTTCTGCGGAAGACTATGCAACGATCATCTGCAGCATTCTCGGTCCGAAGTATTCGGATGCGTACTCTCTGTCGGCCGGCAGCGTCTATAAGATGATGAGACATCAAGTTGAGGTCGGCGTCCGGACGCCGATAACGCGACCCGGCAGGGCGATGGGACTTGGGACCTATTGGGGGCTTGGATGGGCGATAGACTCGACGATATCAGGAAATATCATATACCACAGCGGCGCGAACCGCTCGGGATTCAGATGCTATTCACAGTTCAACTATGACGAAGGCTCGGGCATCGTTATCATGACAAACGGCCTCGACGGAAGCGAACTGTGGCGTCGAGTGGTGGAAAAGATTGGGGATTTCTAGACCCGAAACATTTTTGAAAGAGCATAAAACCAAAACGTACATCCGCCGCGCCATCAAGATTGTTTTAACGATACTCGGCGGCATATTGGGTGTGATCATCCTCGCCGTGGTGGCCCTGCAGTTCCCCGGGGTGCAGTACTACATCGCGCAGAAGGCAGTCTCTTCGATATCGGAAAAGACACACAGCCGCATCGAGGTTGGTTCGGTCAAGATCGCTTTCACTCACTCGGTCGTGCTGCAAAACATATTCATTGAAAGCCGCCAACGGGATACTTTGTTGTCCATTCAAACGCTGGCAGCGGACGTGAACCTGCTTGGACTTTTCTCGCACGACATCACGTTGAATAATGTTCGGATTGACTCGCTCACTGCCCACATCACCCGCACTTTACCAGACAGCAGCTTCAATTTCGATTTTATCCTCAAGGCACTCAGACCCGATTCAAACGCCGATAGTAGTCCCGATACATCTTCGGGGCCCGGTTGGAACATACGGTTGGGCGGATTGAGTCTTAACGGCATTCGTGGTACATACGATGACGAGGTGGGCGGATTGAATCTGCGCCTCCAGCTCGGCACCTTGGAAGCCTCGATCGACAAGTTTGATCTCCCATCGCGCCACATAGCGCTCAAAACATTCCTGCTCGAAAACTCACATATTGTTGTCCTACAACCGAAAGAGAACCAGAACAAAACAGACGAGAACAAAACAGACAAGAACAAAACAGACAAGCCTGGTAGTGCTGTTTTGCCCTGGATTATCAGCCTCGATCACCTGATGTTAAGCGACAACAGCGCGCAATATGATGTTCAAGGCGCGGCCCACACTGACGGTCTGGATCCGAATCATCTCCTGCTTGATGGCCTGACAATACGCGCAGAAAACATATACTTCAGTGAACACCGCATTACGGCAGACATCAATCATACATCCTTTCGGGAACATTCCGGAATAGAGTTACGCGAACTATCGGGCGGATTCATACTTGACTCCATCCATGTGCAGCTCACGGACTTTACAGCGGAAACTGCGGCCAGCCGCATTC
>PMMO01000255.1 GCA_003162215.1 Ignavibacteriota bacterium | reverse complement strand
TGACGCGACCGGCCACGCCCAGCCGATCCGCCAATACACCCAGATTCTTACGCATCGGGCCCTGGCCGACGACAAGTGCGCGCACGTTGCCCGGCAGACGAACAAGAGACCTCAGCAGCAGATGAACGCCTTTGCTCTCTGCCAGACGCCCGACATAGCCGACAGTGAACGTGCCGCTGTCGGGGGGAAACGTCGGGAGGACCTCCTGCGAAAAGAGCGAACAGTCTACCGGATGCGGCAGGTGCACCACGGAACGCGCATATTGTTTCAGCATGTGCATCGTGGAGCGCGGGCGGACGAAAATGATGTCCGCAGGCCGGCGGCGCACGAGGGCGTCGCACCACCGGTGACTGGAGACGAACTTGTACGGAAAACCTATCGAGAGGTAGTCAAGGTTTCTTGACGACACGAGCGCGAAGCGGGTCCGCGGCGAAACCGCATCGACAGCCAGCCGGCACTGAGCAGCCGCGTAGTTCTCCGGCTCCATGTCAGCATAGAGAACATCCGGGCGAAGCTCACGCAGAGTCCTTCGGAGAGAGGCGAACAGGACGCGATGCTGGCGGAAGCCGAAAAACGTTTTGGAAATGTGCAGGTGGAGCTGTGGATCGGGCTCCGGCTCTGCGCAAGTCACACTCCCCTGCTCCTGCCAGGCAGCGGGAACAAGCAGGTGAACCTCGCACCCTTCGATACGCGAAAGCGCCCGGTATGCAGAGCGACGGGCCGTCTCAACCGCAATCGTGTCAACTACCAGAATTCGCATCTCTTTGCTCACGCTTCCCTCAATCCCGAACGACCCCCAAGAAAATCCAGAATCCCTCGAAGAAGCGCCCTCGCTCGCCTCCACTCGCCACGTAAGGTGAACATTGCTCCGAACACACCGCCATACCAGATAATGCTCAGAGGAATACCGACGAGTTTCTGCAGAAGCGATCCGTGTTTCGATATCACCACGAGCCGATTCCGCATCGTATAGTAGTCCCTGAACGGTTTCCCCGCCACTTTGATGACGTTAACGGACTCGCCATGTGTTACCCGGGCGGAGGGGACGAACAGAAGTGAGTACCCCTTTTCTTTCAAGCGGAGCGAGAAATCAAGGTCATCAGAATACGTAATCATTGAGGCATCAAATCCCCCCACGGCATTAAACGCGTCACAGCGGACCAGCATCGCGCACGCAGTCACAAAACCGGCCGGCCGTATTGACTGTGATACGCCCGCCGCGGGTTTCCACATGTTTTCGTGGATGCTGTTCCCGAGACGTGAGACCCTCCCACCGCCATACCATATCAGTCCAGGGCGTTTTCCTGAAAGAATCAGCGGTGATGCGGCAGCTGCAGCAGGCTGATTCTTCAACGCTGCTTCGAGAATCTCCAGAGATTCAGGGGTGACATACGCGTCGTTGTCCAGTAGAAGAGCGTAGTCACACCCGCCTTCACATATCTGCCGCACACCCACATTAACAGCGTTGGCATGTCCTGTGTTTGTCAGCAAGCCGAGAAAACGGACGCCTGGAAACCTCCCCGCCTGTGTAACAAGAATTTCGTTGTCCGACTCGTTATCAACCACCACAATCATGCGCGGCTGCGGGGTGAGTGAGGCGACGTGGCTCAGACAGACGGCCGTGGTCTCCGGATCGCGCCACTGCGTAATGACGATGCCGGTCGAAGACAGTTTCTGCATCGAAGTCACTCAGTGCCTCGCACAAGGACAGACCATTCGGTACGAGCACGCTCAATGCGATATCCCGCTGATTGCAGGGATCGCACAGCGTCAGCCGCCTGCACACCATGTCCGAACACGACCACTGCCCTGTGGGGAGACAGAAATGTCGGAGTGCGAAAGATTGAGGCGTACCACTCTTCAGTGGTTGCACCCTTGATCTCAGGGTAGAGATCCCGCCACTCTNNCAAAAACACCTACACACCCCCCGGTCTCGAGAAACGAATACACGGGCACGAAGGACAACCCATTGACCGACGGAGATCCTTTGTCCCACACAGACGACCCCGCCGGCCAGTCAAAGCTCATGATATATGACGGCTGGCGTGAAAGTACAACCTCCTGCACGTCGGCATGGACAAGACATGCTTGACGGTTGAAGCGGTCGAAAAAGGCGGTATTGTACACCAGCGCGACACCTGCCCAGGCCAGCCACACCCAATTCCAACGCGGGGAGAGCCGGACAGCAGATAGTGCGACACAGGCAAGAGCCAGGAGAGGGAGCCCGAACCGCGCACCCGGCTGCACAACACTGAGCGTCGGATCGGGGAGAAACACCAACGCCGCTGCACAGGCAAGAACAACCGGTACTATGTGCATCTTCATCGTACGATCATGAATGGCTGAGTAGATCGCACGCACAATGAATACCCCCAGCATCATCAGCCACAAGGCGTTGCATATGGTGACCGGCAGCACTACGGGGACGCCATACGATTTGAAGAAGATCGAGAATGGCTTGGCCGCATTCCTCGCCAGAGTGATCAGATCCCACCGGGGCACCGTGGCGAGGTTCCCCGCTCCGGCGAGAACATACCAGATGAAGAAAACGAAAGCCGGGATTACCGCAAGGCTTAGCCGGAGGAAAACCCGCCGACGTTCTGTGGGCTGGACATTCCACGCCGTTGTTCCGAGCAGAACAAGCAAGATTAGGAACATGATGCCATGCGTGAAGTAGACCGCTGTGATCGCAAGGGAAAGCAGCAACCACGCGCCCTTTCCGAGCCGGTCGAGACGAGGCACAAATGCGCCGGCAATCCACAGAACCATGACAAGCCCAAGCGAATAGTTCTGTGCGCCGAGGAGGTAATAGTGGAAAGCAAAAGGAAACCCAAGAAAAGCAACCGGGGACAGTGAGTCTTGTGTGTTCTTGCGCACCGCGTACCACCACGCCCATGGCAGGCCGATCACACATGCAGACAGGAAGAGCTTTCCTCCAATTTCATCCGACGCGATTCCCCCCAGGAACGCACAGAAAAGAGTGAAGGTACTGTTGGGAATGGGCCCGGGACACAATTCATAGTAGCGGCTTGCGGATCCGTGTGCAAAGATGATGTCACGAACGATCTTGCCTTCGTAGAGCCAGACCGCATAATCGTAGAGCGGCAGGAATCGAAAGCACCACACGAGCGCGACCTGGCCGGCTGACAGCAGCACGGCCGCAAGAAGCCAGGGGCGCCTATGGTGATTCGTGCCCGTCATCCACAAATCCTTCGGTAGAGATCAATATGGTGGGACANNCTTCGCGGAGGGAGGCATTGTCGAGCAACAGCTGGATCCGCCGTGACAGCTCATCCGCCGAACAAGGGTCATCAACGTAAAGTCCGTGCACGCCGTCAACCAGCTCCTCAACAGCTCCCGCGGCGCGGGAGGTAATCACAGGGATCCCTGCGGCCATCGCCTCAATGATCACCATGCCGAACGGCTCATAGTGCGTCGGGAACAGAAACGCATCGGCCTTCAGGAAGAGGGATTCGGGAGCCGTCACGGCTCCGAGGAATCTGAGACGATCAAGAACATTGAGCTCGGCCGCCCTCCGCTTGTACGGAGCCGGATCGTCGTTGCCGGCGATGTGTACTTCCACGGAATGCCGGGAAAGCGACGGAAGGGCTTCGATGATGGTCTGCAGTCCCTTCCGATCGAACTCATTGCCGACAAACAGAAATACGAACGGGTTTCGTTGTATGTCATTTACAGGCGCAGTCTTCTTTTTTCGCAGGAAGCGCGAGAGGTGCACACCATTCGGAATGATGCACACGGCATCTTCAGGCAGTTCGTACTCTTCGAGTATCTGCCGTCGTACAAGGCGCGAGACAGCCACAATCCGTTTCCGTCGTGCACAAGTAAAAAGTCGCCGTTCATCATAGAGTGACAGCCGATCGTAGATCCCGAAATTGCGGCGGTGGATGCGGTCATTCCCCCGACTCGCCTGGATTCTCACGGCGGCTTTGTGGCAGCTCTGGGCGGCGACAACATCGGCTTCCGCCCCTACACCGAATGCGTGGACCACAGAAGCCCGGGTCCGGGCAGTTCTTCTCCGTTCAGACAACCGGAATGCGACCTTGCTGAGCGCAGCCGTGATTGAGACACCAGGGACTTTGTGCCATATGCCAGGGGTGGCTTCGCATCGCTGGCTGACGAGATGTACCGTGTGTCCCAGTTTTACATATTCCGAGGCAAGAGCGGAAGCAATTCTCCCCAACCCAGTGGTATCGTCGACCGATTGGGCAACGAGAGCAACCGTCAGTAGTGAACGATCAGCGTTCATCGCGATCCTGCAAGCATTCGCAACGGCTCAGGCAATTTCCCAAGGACAGCTTTGACGGCATCCAGATCCTCCCTCTGCAACGGGCGCACAGCAACCATAAGAAGCACAAACGCGATGAGGAAGACAACTCCTGCAATCGCGATATGAAGAATCGGGGTGCCGAAGTGCGGAATCAGGAACGATGCCAGCCCTGCACCGAGGGCGGCAGCCATGATCCGGCCCCATGCGCGCCACTGCAGCTCAACGCCTCCCGTGCGCTTCACTGCGATCCCTCCCATTGCGTTGGCAAGAAGGACTCCGGTGCCGCCTGCACACGCCGCACCGATTGCTCCCCAGCGAGGGATCAGAACTAGATGCATCGCCACAGTGCAACACGCCGCCACAGCGCCAACCTGCACGACAGTCCAGACCCGGCCCAGCGCCAGAAGATAATCGGCGTTCTCCCCTGTTGCGAAAAGGCGGGAGAGAATCCTGAAGCCGAGGATGATACGAAGAATGTCAACCGCTCCCGCGTACTTGTCCGAGTAGACGACGTTGAGGAGGTCGGGTGCTATGACAATGAGAAATGAAAGGACAGGGATAGTGAGCAATGATGTTATTCTCACGACGACGGCGTAGAACGTACCCATGCGGGCACGGTCGCCCACGGCATATTGAGAAAGCGCAGCGAGTGACACCCCGCTGAATCCGACAGTCAGAACGAGAAGCCCGACCTGAACGATCGAATATGCAACATCGTAGAGCGACGCCGATGAGCTTTCAGGACGGAGCAACGTAAGGAACATGATATCGCCCTGCCGCCCGAGGAAGTAGTCAATGATCGTGTTCAGCCAAAACACTGCGCCGAATGTCACAACGGGCATAACAGGGATTCGGCGTGATGCACCGGCCCACTCGACTCTCGATGCGACGGCACAGCCCGCAACCTGCATCGCACTGCCTGCGACGAAGATGGCAAGCACAACGGGAATGGTAATAGCATTCCCCACGATGAGCAACGCCGAGAATTCCGCACCGCGCGCCAGAACACCAACTGTGGCGGCCTGGCCGGTCCGGAACCGGGCAACGAGAAGCATGTTCAGCACCGGCGTTGCGCTTCGCAGCAATCCGAGGATGATAAGAATGCCAAGGAATTGTGCCCAATCGCTGCTGCGCGACGGCAACACGAGCGGGAGCACGAACACCGCAACAGCGCACACGGCTGCGTACAATCCAAGACGCAGCCCGAGAAGCCGTGCCACCAGAAATCGCGTTCCCGGATTTGCTCCGCCGTCCTGTGGAAGAAACCTGTTGAGTGAGACCTCAACGCCTGCGGCTGATAGAACAACAAGCAACTGGACAATGCTCAACACGCCGGCGAGATGCCCGTTGCTCTCAACTCCCAGTCTCCGCGCAATGACGATTGTCGACAGGTAGAAGAGCGCATACTCGGCAACCTTCCCGGCATGGTTCCAGACCGCACTACGGGCGATATGGTGACTGGCAGTGCCTCTCATGTTGACTGACAATATATCGCAACGATTTGACAAATGGAACCGATCCATTGACTACCACAGCGATACACACATAGATTGCTCGAACAAAACACTTTCCTCGCGAGAATGGGGTTTGATTGGCTTCAGATGCAATGAATACAATCAGTGAGAGAGGGATGTGAGTTCGAATCCGGCTGGGGAGACCCGTAATAACGCACTTCGACGCTTGACTTTGTCAATGTGAATTCAAAGATTAAGATGGAAGTTGGCCTCGGCCTGGAAAGGAGGGGCGTATTTTGTGCATTTCCCCAACCGTCGTTTGGTATATTTGTTGCACATGAAACCCAGGAGGAGATGACCTCGTCCAATAGGATGAAAGTCCATCAGTGGGCCATGGATAATTCCAAGGGCC
>PMMO01000033.1 GCA_003162215.1 Ignavibacteriota bacterium | reverse complement strand
GGACCTCGTCCCCATCGGACAGTCCGTCGCCGTCGGTGTCCGGGTTATGCGGGTCCGTGCCGAGTCGACGTTCTTCTCCGTTCGTTAGACCGTCGTTATCGTCATCATCACTGTCGCTACTGCCGGGAAACCAGTGGAATCCGATTTTGACTGAGAGAAATCCGTCGGGAGAACCATTTTCACGCAGGTCCACGCCATCGCTGAGGTTGGTCGCGCCGAGGTCTATATCCACAGCGAAATGGCTCGAAGTGAACGCTTCAATGCCGAGACCTATAGGGATGAGGTGGGTCGTATGGTTCGCGTCATCCGGGGCAGGGATGCCATTGAAGGTCTTGCGGGTATAGAACATCATGCCCGCGCCGAACCGGAAATAGGGCGACACGAGGGAGTTCGGCGCAAGGCGCAGGTACGCCGAAAGAACAATTGGGTATGCATCGACGTGGAGATACGTAAACGGCAGCCCCGCCAGCGGAGGATCTTGATCCGCCTTCAGGATTTCGAAACCTCCCAGGAGGCCGATGGAGAACATCTGAGAGACCCCGTAGCGGATGCTGACCATGCCGCCCGCGCCGACTATCGTTTTGTTAAGGTCATTGATCCAGACGTTGCCCCCACCTAACGCTCCGATCGCCCAGCGATCGGCGACATTCTGCGCAGCGGCGTTCCCTAACATCATGAGGACGCAAAGGCCAACTCCGAGGACGGATCGAGGCACCCTGTTCATGGTCAACCTCCACTACTATTCATCCCCCCACGCCTTTCCCCGAGGACGTACTGTGCACGGAGTATACGGCAGCCAACTGCCATTGTCAAGCAAGGGCCCATAGTGGTCGTTCATCAATTGTTTGCGTTTGCAGGAACTAAAAGAGCACCCTTTGCGTTACATAAATGCGCGAGTCCGCTGGAGATGTTGTTTTTCGGTACAGTTTGGCAGTCTTTTAGCAACTTTTGGCACAATCTTCCGCATTCCATATCACGCCTTACGTGCGCCTCGGGTAAGCTTCGCAATTCAAATTTGGATTCTTTACCTCATCATTGTCACAATACAGCGATAATCAATTTCTACTGCCTCATAACTTCCAATCATAAGAAAGAACCCTGCAATGAAAACACAGAACTACGCAAACCATCGTCGATATGTCCCCCTGTACCACGGAGTGCTATTTTTCCTGCTTGTCGCCATTTTCTTTGGCTCATTCGTTAACCTGTATGTGTCCATAGATGAACATCAGGGAGTCTACAGCGCCTCATTGATCACCGCCCTTACTTTCTGCGGACTCATCCAGTTCTGGTACAGCCGAAGGTTCGCCACGATGGTGCAGGACCGGGCGATCCGGGCGGAAGAGAATCTGCGCCACTATGTGATGACGGGAAAACTCTTTGACCCGAAATTGAAGATGGGGCAGATCATCGCGCTCCGCTTTGCGTCGGATGAGGAATTCCTTGCTCTCGCCAAAAGGGCCGTTGAAGAGCAGCTTTCACGCGAGGATATCAAGAAGGCGATCAAGACCTGGCGGGCGGATGATTATCGGGCTTGAGCGAGGACAGAAGTAAGAGAACTCAACTCAAGCGGGATTGAAAATAGCTGTCAAATTGCGTATATCTCTCGGGACGCAGTCTCTGTCCAGATGATCAAGAAAGCACTCATATCCGCAGGTTGGGCGCTATTTTCCCTGCATCTGTGGGCCCTTACCCCCATGATGGCGCAGCAGAAAGAGCCTGCGGTTGCCAATCCCCTCGCTCCTTCCGGCGAGATTCATGGAAGGATAACATTTACCGCGACGGCAGATGTTCAGGGCGAGCACCTACACGATCCACTTCAGGAGAGGTATGGTACTCATGGAACAAAACAAACGGATGCTTCGAGCGGCGCGGCAGGGAAAATACATTCAAGGCTTTCGGAGAGAACCGTGGCCTACCTGGAAAGCCAGGAATTAAACGGGAGGAAATACCCCGTCCCAGAGAAAAACCCCCTCCTTGACCAGAGAGATCTTCAATTCCATCCCCAGGTTCTGCCAATCTTGCTGGGCACAACAGTAGATTTTCCCAACCGCGACAACCTTTTCCACAACGTTTTCTCGTACTCCAGGACGAAACCCTTTGACCTGGGGCGATATCCGAAGGACGATTCGCGGTCGGTGACTTTCGACAAGCCTGGAGTCGTCCGGGTGTACTGTGATATTCACTCGCATATGAATGCGACCATCCTTGTACTGGAAAATCCATACTTTGCGGCACCGGACGACAACGGGGCATATTCCATGCGGCACATACCGGAAGGCACATACACACTCGTCCTCTGGTATGACCGCGATGTTGTAGAGCGCCGCACTATCCAAGTCAAGGCGGGCCAGTCCATTGAAGTTGATTTCGCTCATTGAGAACATGGAACATGGAATGAGCAGGAACCAAATCCTCCTCTTCTGCTTACTGGGTATCGCGCCGGTCCCGGGGATCGCACAGGTCATTCTGAGCGGGCAGGCGGCAGCCGATTTCCTCAAGAGCGCACCTACTCAATCGCAACGGTCAGTCAATGCCGGTCGGCCCTCGTTCGGGTGGGAGGGAGATTTGTTCGTTGATGGGCAAGTCGCTGACAACGTTGCTGTCCTCGGCACGGCGAGAATCTCAGACCATGAGTTGCTAACCGTTGATTACCTGGCGATCCGACTCATGAATCTAACACCTCTCTCTTTGAATATTCAGGCGGGGAAGTTTGACTTGCCATTCGGCAACCTCGGAGAGCGCCGGTATCCCCGGAAGAACCCCTTTTTCAGACTTCCCCTGATTCATGAATATCGCACCGCCCTGCCGGACCACATCACGACCGAATCAGCGCTCGTTGCGAACAAGGGACAGGGATCTGGCATGCGCCTCCTCGATCTTGGCATGTACGATCTTGGTGCGATGATCTTTGGCTCAATCGGGATTC
>PMMO01000216.1 GCA_003162215.1 Ignavibacteriota bacterium | reverse complement strand
AACTTTCCCAACCCGTTCAACCCCTCATCAACCGTTAGATATGAATTGCCTCAGCCCTGCCACACCAGGGTAGATCTTTTCGATCAACTTGGACGGCTAGTTAGGGAACTTGTGAACGAAGGCCAGACCGAGGGTTACCACGAATTGAAAATCGATGCCAAGAACTTGGCAACCGGGATGTATTTCTTGCGCGTTGAGGCTGGCAATCACATTGAAGCGATAAAACTTTTATTATTGCGATGAGTTCTCCCTATTCGTGGACAAGAGAGTCTGATGTCTGATCGTGTACTGGCATTGAGCAACGTTTCAATGCAGTAATTCAGGAAGGTTCCTTGCTCAGGTCACGCTCGCAATTCACGACCCTACATACCTCCAGAGACAATGAAAGTGGGGATAGAGTCAATGAAATCGATTTGGTTCACACTCATATTTGAAGTGTTTTCTGTTTTCAATGAATCCCAAGCGCAGCCCGTACCAATAGGGTGCTTCAAACCTGAGACGATCAAAGGGAGCATAGCCCTTCCTCCTGTAATCAATGCCCGAGGTGAGAATGCGTCGAGAAAGACCCTGATGTCCTTGTATAGCTCGTCGGAGAGCTACACCCTTCAGGGAAAGTTCCTTCCCCCCGTTGGATATTCAAGCGGAGGGCGCGTAGTCTGTTTCGACAGTCTGACTTTGGAAGTTGTTGCTGTTGGAGANNCTTGTTGGAGATGTCTACGCTAATGGTGAGTATAAGCTAAGCGTGCCAAGAGGGACATACGGACTATATGTCAATCCCGTAGGGATAGGTCCAAACCTGTTTCTGGGAATAGAGGTTTATGCCAACCTGACGAAGGACTTTCTGATGTCCGTATCCGATCCGCAGCCAATCCAACTTCAATCATATTCTGTATCACCGCTTTTCATTTTTAACAACAACGTCGACAGCACGACCCTCCGGATTGCTCTTTCAGGCATTCACCCGGATTCTTTGTTCCTGGTAAATGAGTATGCCTCGTTTTCAATGCAAGGGAAATCGAAGTTTGCCTATCGCATGGCCGATGATGGGACATACGATGATGGTTCGGCAGGAGACAATTTCTATGCCCTGGGGGGCCTTACGACCGACATGAATTTGCCTTACCGGAACAATCGAATTGGACAATCATATTTTTGGTATGTATTGATCTATCAGGGCGGACAACTTTCATTTGGGAAATTCCCTAACACGATCAGAGTGGGAATTGTGCAAGCTAGCGAATCACCCTCCACGGTGGCTCTGTCGACAGATGTGCAGCGCACGACCAGGGTAGTGAACATTGCCGCTCATGCAGGAGACCTTACGGTAGATTCATCTCCATTCTATGCCGCGATGAGGCGTTTCTACGACTTCTTCCCCGATTTCTTTGATTTTTTTCAGGTGTTCTACCTTGGGAGGAAAGACGGTCTTTCATTTTCGGGTTCCCATGGTATAGTAAAAACGGAACCAATCGGGGTAGGGCTCCCACAGTATATTGGGGACGAACAGAGAATCGGGTCTGCTGGTTACCTCAAGGGTGTCTCTTATTTCCCGGATATGACAGACCCAGATCCTCCGCTATGGCACGAAACAGCACATCAATGGGCCAATTTTTTGCCGGGTCTCTTTGATGGGACCACGCACTGGGGTTGGTCAGATGTGGATGGTGTGCTCGGAGGGTTCAAGAGGGGGACACTTTCAGCTCTAGGGGGAAACGAGTACAGCGTTGACGGACTCGCAACGAATGGGTGGAAGGGAGATGGAGCAAGAAGATACGCCGATTTGGAATTGTATCTCGCCGGATTACTCCCACCAGATAGTCTGACCTATGAGTACAATGTTGCGAAAAACCCAACTGGGTCGTCGACATTCCATGCCGATAGTATGGCGCACATTGGCGTTGGAAGAATTATTGCACAATATGGTGATCGGAAACCCGTCAGTAGTGAAGCCCAAAGAAAATTCAAATCAGCGTTTCTGGTCATAACGGATTCGCTTCTCGGAACTGCAGGCTTGGCGTTTTATGACGTTTTGGCGGAAACATTCGGCGATGATGCTCCCGCTTCGGAATATTCATTCCGGCAGGCGACCGGAGGAAGGGCCGAAATGATTACACTCTTGGACAATTTACCGTTAGTGACACTTGCTGAGGCAGTAACTCAATCGCCTGAACGAGGAGCAATCGTTCATGATTTCGGTGTCTCTCTTCGATGGGCATCAGTTCCGTATAGTGCGAGCTATGAAGTCGAACAGAGTACTGACTCATCGTTTACGAAACCCAACTTGATTCAATCGGCCACTTCAATGGGGCCATCCTTCACATGGCTAGCCAACGCGGAGGGATACCAGTTTTGGAGAGTCCGAGCAAAGAATGCATCCGGTTGGGGGCCCTGGTCCAAGATTTCAACATTCCAGATAACCTTTCCCTCAATAGCTCCAGTGACACTCGTAAGTCCGCAAGCAGGCGAGGCGGTGACTTCAAACCCGATAGCATTTAGTTGGAATCCGATACCCTTGACCGGGATGAGGTACAGATTTCAACTCTGCCGGGATTCAAGTTTTCAGCATTGTGTCGTTGACACACTCGTTGGTTCGTTGACTTTCCAGCTGGATACGTCCGGGTTAGTTCAGCAATCCCGTTATTGGTGGCGGGTTCAGGGCGTTGCTCTCTCCAGGATTGGCAGTTTTTCAACATCCCAATCAATCTGGCTTGGTCAGGCAATCGTACAAGTGCCCGACGTGCCAAACTTAATGTGGGGAGATGTCGGTGCTGTCGAGCAAACTCCGCTCTTGATCTGGTTTCCGTCTCCACGTGCCGAATCGTACCAAATTCAAGTGGCAGGCAACAGTGAATTCACGAACCCATTTGTCGACTCTAGCAACGTGACCCAAACGTGGTTTCTTGACGAAGACGGAAGGGTTGGATCAACTCATTATTTCCGAGTCAGGGCTTTCAACAGAACAGGTGCGAGTGATTGGTCCGCAACGTCGAGTTACATCCCGCAGGCCAGTGGTGCAACTCTCTTGGAACCAGCGAATCATTCCATTGTGGGGTCTCAACAAATTGTGTTCAGGTGGAGCAGAGCATCATTTCCATCTGGTTTCGCAACGAAGTATTATCTTTGGCTCCGGGTAAACCCGACAAACTTGACAGGCTATTATCTTCCAGTTTCTGACACGTCATTTGTGTACTCATTGGACGCTGGGATTCGATTGTATTGGGGTGTGGTCGCCTTCGATCCGTCGAACGCAAGTGTCAACCGACTGATTGGTTATTGGACATTTTCAACTAAGCCGCTACCACCTGCGAGAGTCGCTCTTATTTCGCCACCGAATGGTGGCTGGGTTCGGGCGGACAGCACCCTTCTTCGATGGTCTCATTCGGATACAAACGCCAGATTCTTCTGGTTAAAAGTATATGACGTTAAGGTAGGGAAATCGGTATATGGAGATTCTACCTTAGTTGACACCTTGACAATACTAACAGGCTTGCAGGCCAACAAAGAATATACCTGGAGCGTGCGCGCCGGAAATGGAATTGATTGGGGTGACAGCAGCCAATCGTGGACATTTCGCACGAGTATGAGCAGCGTTGCGGAGCCAGTGCCGCTAACATTCGCACTCGATCAGAACTTCCCCAACCCCTTCAACCCCTCAACGACGATTCGCTACGGCCTACCNNTGACGGTCTTCAACACCCTCGGCCAGCAGGTTACCCCGCTCCAGAATGGTGAACAGGAGGCGGGGTACCACGACGTGAAGTTCGACGGCTCCGGACTCTCCAGCGGGGTGTATTTCTACAGGATACAAGCGGGATCGTTCGTCGAGACGAAGAAGCTTTTGTTAGTGAGATAGTTACGTTTGAAGTCGATCAAACTGGTCATTGAGTCGGACTACTTGGGTCGAGTTCGTGGAGCCGCAAGAAAAATGCGATCCCGGATGAGGTAAATCCCTATGTCGGATGAGCGCCTGAAAAGAAGATTCTGAAGAAAGATTCAAGCAAACCCTTGACAAGCGGGGGTGTGGAGAGTTATATTCCGTTCGATGTAAACAGCTAACACTCATCTAACACTTGGGTGGTAATCGTCGTGAGACGTGGGCGGGGTGGTAAGTAAATCAGGTTATCTTTCACCCTGCCGGACTGAAAATCCTTGTGTCGGCGGTTCGATTCCGTCCCCGTCCACTCCTGAGCAGGCGCCCCGAAAGGGGCGCGATTGTTTATTCTCCACTTTCACCAGTTCACATCTATCACATGTGTCCCGGAAAGTTCCAATTGCTTGATATCAGAGGTCGGGGGCAGTGATATATTCAGAAAAATTCCTTAGAATTCAATCGGGGCATCATGCCAGAACTTGACACTGTTTCAGGACGGTCGTCGTGAGCACGAAAACAATCTATCTTGATCGAAACGAAAATAATTACGGGCCCGCACCGGCATGCTTTGCGGTGCTCAAGAACGCCGACCTCTCGGACCTCAGCTGGTATGACCGGTCGTTTACATCGGGCATTAAAAGCATTCTCTCTGCACGCATCGCCCGGGATACCGGCGTCGATGAAAGCCGTGTCCTCCTCGGTTACGGGGCCGAGAATATCCTTAAGCAAACCGTCCAATGCTATCTCCGGAAAGATGCGAAGCTCCTCGTGCCGGCTTACTCATGGTGGTACTACAAACTCATCGCTTCGGAGGTGGGGGGAGTAAGCGTGGAATACCCCTTGACCATCGGCAGAGACCGCTTTTGCTACGATTTGCAGGGAATGATGGAGGTGTACCGCAGGGAGAAACCCGCAATGGTCTTTGTCAGCACCCCGAACAACCCGACGGGCAACGCCCTCGCATTGCCGGACCTGAAACGTGTACTTGCGACATTCAATGATGCAATCGTCGTGATGGACGAAGCGTATGCGTACCACGGAACCGTCGACTACATCAAGGATCTGGTTGATGCGTTGCCGAACCTGCTGATTGTGAGGACGTTTTCGAAATATTACGCCCTTGCGGGCATGCGCATAGGTTTCGCTTTCATGGGGGCCAACCTGACCGCCCTGTCGCAGTACATCAACCGGTACCTCGGGTACCATAGGCTCTCGGAAGAGGTCGCCCTGGCGGCCCTGGATTCCCCCGAGTACTATCGGGAAATCACGGGCTACATGACAGAAGACAAAGAGGCGTACTATGCAGAGCTGGGAAGCATCCCCGGCTGGCGGGTATTCAAATCCGAAGCGAACTTCATCCTCACCGAAATTCCCTTCCGCGACAAAGAGCCTCTGCAGGCGTTTCTCAAGGAACGGGGGTTGATTCTGAAGTTTATGAACGAACCGTTGTTGAACAGCCACATTAGAATCACTCTTGGCACACGGGAAGAAAACCGCATGGTTATTGACGCCATCAAAGCATACTATGCGGGGGAGCATGCGTGAAGGAATCGTTCAGGAGTACAAGAGAGGGCTGAAGGCTGTTGCGGTGGAAGAAGTGTTTGATCTGGTTTTCTACCGTCCGCTTGCCTTTCTGCTTGTCAAGCTGATCTACCGGACCAGCATCACTCCCAACGAGCTCACGCTAGCTTCCATGGTTCTCGGCATCTGCGGTGGTGTCAGCTACGCCATCGGCACTCCGGTGAGCTTAGTAGCGGGGGCACTCTTCTCCCTTCTTTATAATATCCTGGACTGCTGTGACGGACAGTTGGCCCGCCTCAAACACTCCGGAACCCCGATCGGGAGGATTCTTGACGGCGTGGCGGACTACGTCGCCACCGTCGCGGCATACGTCGGTCTGGCGATCGGTTATGCCAATAGCTCGGCCAATCCGGCTCTGATGTGGGCATTCACGGTTTTTGCGGGCGCCAGCAGTGCGGTGCAGTGCGGCCTGCTCGATTTTTACCGGAATCGGTTCCTGGATGTTACGCTCGGACGCAAAAGCGTCCTTGGCGAGGAACAGGAGGTATTCCGGAATGAATTGAACTCCCTCCAGCAGCGGAAGGGGCACTGGTTCGAAAAGTTGCTGCTCTGGATCTATCTCCGGTATTCAGCGGTACAACGGCGCGTTATGGGAGAGAGCACACCCTCTGAAGCGCCGGCGCTGGATCCTGTGGCCTTCCGCAAGGAGAACAGAGTACTGATGCATTGTTGGACATACATCGGACCCACGACACAATGGACGATCTTCATCGTCTGTTCGCTCCTGAACCGGCCGTACATCATCCTGTGGGTGATCGCGGTGCCGTTCAATGTCATGGCGGCGGTCATGTTTCTTGCACAGAAAAAAAAGGATCGTATGATGATACGGAGCACGGGCCGATGAAAGGTGTGATCCTTGCCGCGGGGATTGGCTCACGGTTACGCCCGCTGACCGACACGGTGCCGAAGTGTCTTCTCGACGTTGGGGGGAAAACGATCCTCGGCCGAGCTCTGGAAGGGCTATCGGCCAACGGCATAGCGGACGTCGTGATTGTGACGGGTTATCGTGAGCAGCAGATCCGCGATTTTGTCGAAACCCGGTATCCGCATCTGAGTGTGAAATTCCTTTGGAACGAACGTTTTGCGTCTACGAACAATAGTTATTCGCTCTGGATGACACGGAATAAATTTCGCGACACAGAGATGCTTTTGATGGACAGCGATATCGTCTTTGATCCCTTGGTGATCGGACTGCTGACCGGATCGGGGTACGCGAACTGCATCGCAATTGCCTCTGGTGTTGCGCTGGGCGATGAAGAAATCAAGGTCCGGGTGGATGAAACAGGGGCAATCGCAGAGATCAGCAAAGAAGTTCCCCCCCTGAAAGCGCTTGGCGAATCCATCGGCATCGAGAAATTCGACGCGGTGTTCCTCGGGCGTCTCTTTCCCGTGCTCGACCGGATGATCCGGCAGGAGGGGAAAGTCAATCTCTTCTACGAGGCCGCATTTCAGGAGGTTATTGACGGCGGCCAGCAACTCTTCCCGGTGGACATCGGAACGTTGCACAGCCTGGAAATCGACACAGCCGAAGATCTGGACCGCGCACGCGCTTTGGTGGCGTTCCGGGAAAGGACCTGACGCCGACCTGCCCCAGTTGGTATGCCGATGTGTGAGTTGGATTTGACTCTGTCATGATGTTATTCGATTTGGTAGGGCATGTTGACTTCAATGCAGAAGACCGGTATATTTCGTTGTAAGCCCACCGAATGATTTCCGTTCGAAACACATAGATGCCCAAGATTCATTCGTAGCTGACGGAATGAATGTTTTTTGCTGAGGGAAGATCCAGGGACACACGCTTCCTCTTAAGAAATCTATCGACAACCACAGCTTTTCATTACACCAACAGACAAGTGAAGGGAGCCTCGCATCATGGGGAAGAAACAGGGCGTCTGGCTTACTCGAATCTTCTTTTTGCTGACCATATTCGTGCTTGCAGGAGCTACCGCAGGGGGACAAGTAGTCTTTAAACATCCTCAACCAGGGGAGATCTACAAAGAGTATTCCCGCACGATGATGGGATATGGTGATTGGCGTGTTACCGACCCCAACGCCACAAACCCGGGAGCCATATCACGCCTCCCCAACGCAGTCTTGTACCTGTACAACCTCGACCTTGCACATGCTGTGCGTGCGGAAGCGGTGATCGATGAGTGGGGCGGTCATGCCGGTACAAACGGAAAGGCAATTCGTTTCAACGGGAACTCTTGGCTCTCCATTCCCAATCTTCAAACCACGCCTCCGAATCCGCAGAACTATCTTTCCCAGGTAGATGCCGTCGTGGATATTCCTCTGGGGCACCTGGTGTCTGGAACGAACTCCTTTGAAGGGACCAATACAGGTCAACCGGGCCCGTATGATTTTGGCTGGGGGCAGTTTGGCATGAACTCGATCGTTGTGCGTGTGTACTACTCGGGTATTGACCACCCCACGGGTGGGATAACTTCTCCGACCGCAGGATCATCGTTCGATGACAATCCGACTATCACTGCAACTGCAAGTAGCGGTGCCGGCATTAACAGAGTTGATTTCATCGCGTACTACAACGGTCTTGATACCGACGGCGATGGCGTCTTCCAGGATTGGCACTACTACTACCACCGGACATTGACGGAAGACCAAGTGGTTATTAAGGGGCACGTCGGCACTGCCTGGGGCGCGCCGTATCAAGCCGTGTGGGACACGAAGTTGGTGCCGGATCAGGCATCGGGCTCGGTAAAGCTTCTTGCCCGCATCAGGGACAACAACGGGGTCTGGTTCGTTACGAACAAAGTCGAAAATCTTTCCCTTTCCCGTTCAAGCCGCTCGGTCAAGATGTACGTGCCCAACGATGTTCCCGAACGCTTTTCCGTCTGGGCTGGTCGTCCCTACAAGTCCTGCAATCTTCCCATTCCTAGCGGTACGAATCTTGGCATTGCCACGAAAGCGACTGTCGTGATTTCAACATTCGACGGCATCGACGGCGGTATCCATCCGGGGGAAGAGCACTATACGAAGATCAACGGTTATGAATTGCCGTGGTACGGCGACGATCATTTCTATGCATTGGATTTCATTTCGATGCCCCCGTCCGCCCTCAAGGTCGGGAACAACTTGGTGGAACTCTGGTCGACCTCCACAAAGACCGGTTTTGAATTGAACTGGCCGGGACTCCAGGTCGTTATCGAGTACCCTGAAGCTCCTGTGCCAATCCAGTTGTCATCCTTTGTCGCTCGTCCCCTCTCGTCGAAGCAAGTCCGTCTGGATTGGACAACGCTGAGTGAGACCGAGAATTATGGTTTTGAGATTGAGAAATCGACGTCCTCTGGTGGCCCGTACACGAAGATTGCCGACAGTTTCATCAAGGGCCAGGGGACCACGATCGTACCCCACACGTATTCCTATACCGATGACGCGGCCACGCCGGGCAGCTGGTACTATCGGCTGAGACAGATAGACCTCGACGGGGCGGTAACACTCAGCGATCCGCAGCATGTCGATGTGCTCACCTCGGTGTCAGGAGGAGAAGTGCCTGTACAGGCCATGCTTGCGCAAAACTACCCCAATCCGTTCAATCCGAGCACGGTGATACGGTATGGATTGCCGGCAAAGGCGCATGTCACGCTGACAGTCGTGAATACTCTTGGACAGCCGGTGGCGACGCTTGTGAATGCGGAAGTTGGCCCCGGCTTCCACGAAGTACGGTTCAATGCCGAAGGTCTGGCGGCAGGTGTGTATTTCTACAGGATCACAGCGGGGGGCTTTGTCCAGACGAACAAACTGGTATTGCTCCGCTGAGTACTCCACAAGCGGCGTGATGAAACCAAGGGGGGACAGAAATGTCCCTCCTTCTGTTTGTGGGGGTGAAGTGATCGTTGATTCTCGTTCCGGCGTGCTGTACATTGGCAGAAGGGAATCACCGCATCCCGTATAACTCGTTCAACAACCTCGGTGCTTCGATGCGACTACAAGCAGTTGTATTTCTTGCGCTATTCTCCGCTTCCTCTCGCGTATCTGCGGGGGAGCTGTACGGGTCCATTACAGACGGGACGAAACCGGTCGGAGGCGGAGTCAAGATGGAAATCAGCGTTTCCGGCAAAGTCTATGGTGCCGAGACCGACAAATTCGGGTCGTACCGCATCTTTGTCAAGGAGAAGGGCAAATGCACGTTGACGGTTCACCTGAAGGATCAAACGGCTGCCGTGGAACTCTTCTCATACGACAAATCGACACGTTACGATTGGATTCTTGGAACGCAGGAGGGGAAACCGTCGCTCCGGAGAAAGTAAACAATGGAAGAAGAAAAGAAACGAGACGGATGGGACAAGTTGGCAGTCCTCCTGCAGTCGGGAGGCGGACTGCTCACTGCGGTTACCGTGACAATCCTCGGATTTATCGGCTCCAACTACCTCAAAGACAGGGAAAACGCTGAATCAGCGTTGCGTGAACGGATGCAGGCCAACGAAGCGAACATCCGCATCTACACAGAGTTGATGAGCAGGCGCGAAGAAGCCGAAAGCGCTCTTCGCAAGGACATGTTCGTTTCCATGATTCAGACGTTCTTGAAGCCCGGTTCGGGTTCGCTTGACGAGAAGGTGCTCAATCTGGAGCTTCTCTCGTACAATTTCCACGAGTCCCTCAACCTGAAGCCCCTCTTCATTCACCTGAACAAGCAGGTTCACGCAGCCCAGGGGGCGCCAAAAACGGAATACCTCGATCGTCTTCATCGAGTTGCCACCGAGATCACGCGGAAACAAATGCTTGTGCTCGAAGGGGCGGGTGCAAAGTTCGACCGGGTCATCGACCTGGATTCACTGAAGAGAAATCCCGGAGGAATCGCTCTGGATGAAGCGACACTTGCGCTCGATGGCATAACACGCACCTTTTCGATCGTCGTTCAGGATGCCGATATGACAAAGAGGGAGCTGAAATTCCGGCTTGAAGTCAGAACGCCGAAAGACACCCTGGGAAATGTCGAGACCAACAGCGCTGAATTCTGGGCAGGTTTTTTTGATTTTCCGATGATCGACAACACGCGACTGGACCACGATCAACGATGTGCGCTCGTGCTGAATGCTTTTGAAGACAACAGCGCTGACATTACTCTGGCGTACTTCCCGGGATCATATGCGAGTCTGAAAGAGCAGCCGTACTATCAGGAGGTTGTGCAAAGCCTCATGAAAACGAACGCTGCGATGAATGTCGAACACCAGCGCAAATAATTGAAGGTCGGGTCGTTACCAGAGGCAGTGCCACGATGCACCTTGTCGCTGAAGGTTTCAATGGAAAGGGAAAGCTTGTTGCCACCTGTGCTGCGAACATGATCATCCACCGCACAACTCTATCATCTTGAATGACGATCAACCAGGAAGGTCACCACTATGAACGGAATTCCGGTCCTGCATGTCGAGGGTAACTGCATCGCGAGAGCATGGGAAAATTCGCTGATTGAGCTCCACAAACACGGGTGCCACATCAAGACGCAGTACGACAAGCCGGAAGATCCTCCAAGTATCGATTCGACCATGCTGGTCACCATCCACAATCCGCTGGCAGAACCGATGATTCACAAGGATTTTCCCGGCGGCCCCGAAGATCTGCAGGAATACACGATGGAGGTCTGTGAGGGGATCAAAGACCATCTGGTCCGCCGGCCGGACGATCCGGAAGATACACGGTGGGAGTATACGTATCATCAGCGCCTGTTCAACTACAACGCTCCCGGGCTCTCGCCGTCAGACCAAATAGAGACGATGTGCCAGAAGCTCGCCTCCACACCCTACACGCGCCGGGCTCAATCCATTACCTGGAAGGTGTGGGAAGATAATGATTGCTACGATCCTCCATGCCTGCAAAGCGTCTGGTGCCGGATCACCGAAGAGGAAGGGAAGCAGGTGCTGAGCATGAATGTGCGGTTTCGCTCCAATGATGCCTACAAAGCTGCGTTTATGAATATCTTCGCTCTTGTTCAACTGCAGAAGAAGATTGCGGAATGCGTCTCTGCCAGAATGGGAACACAGGTTATTCCCGGGCGGTACTGTCACCTCGCGGACAGTTATCATATTTACGGATCGTACTTCCACGAGTTTGAAGGTCGGTTTCTTGGCGCTCTGAATAAGCGGACATTCGAGCAGCGCACAATGTGCTATGAAGATTTCCGCGAGATCATGGAGTCCGCCCGTCCGGGCATTCTTGAAAAAGCGCGGGCAATGTCGCGATGAGGCGCTCTCCCGATGATCGAACGTGACTACATCATGCGGATGATCAACATGCTGGTCGCCATGCTGGTCCGCCTTCTCGCAATCAAAAACAAAAAGGAATATCCGCAGGCCCTCCTGGAAATACAGACGACCGGCAAGGCGCTTCTGGGTATCGACAGGAAACTGGTCGACCAATTCTCTGTTCCTCAATTGATGCAGCTGTTTGGTTCTGATCTCTCTGTGGCTGTACCGAAATCATACGTTCTTGGAGTTCTGTTGAAGGAAGAAGCGGAGGTTTGGGAGTTGATGTCAGAGGAGGCCCGGTCCGTGGAACTCTACATCACATCGTTGAACCTGCTCATCGAGACCTACCTGCTCTTCAGCGAGCCCGTGGAACCGCGGCACCTGGCATTCACGGATGATGTGCTGAAGAAACTTCACGGGCAAACGCTCCCGGTCGACCTTCTCGAAAGAATATTCAGGTACGAAGAGGCGATGGGCCGGTTTGGGCAGGCCGAGAATGCCGTGTACGCGATTATTGAATCCGAACCCGCATTCATCAAGGAAGGCCTGCTCTTCTATGAGCGACTCCTACAGTGTTCTGATGAGCAACTCGCCGTCGGAAATCTTCCCAGAGACGAAGTCCTCGAAGGAATGCGCAGCTTGAAAACCCGATCTTGATAACGGGCATACTCCAGCCTCACTTTCCCAAATGGCAAATGCTTTACGCGGATCTTTTTTCCCTGACCGCGAACTTTTTCCCCTCGCTTCAGCGTTATGAACTGTACGCTTGTCTCCTGCGAATTCCCCCCCATTCCAGCGGGGTATCTGCAGGGTCAGGTCGGTTCAGATCTGCTATTCACCCATAATCAGGAGGAGGTATGAACGAGAAGGAGATGTTCATCAGTACCTGGGAGCGGGAATTTGCGACGACGCTCAAGGTGGTCAGGCGTCTGCCTGAAGATAAGGCAAATTTCAAACCGCCGGGTGCGAAGACAAGGTCAGCCAAGGAACTTGCCGAAGTCTTTGTGGGCGAACTCGGGATAGTCGATATGGTCGTGAAGGGCAAGATTGATTTCAGCGGGGGAATGCCCAAGTTTTCGACGTACAACGAAGTTCTCAGTCATCTGGAAAAAGACCAGGCTGCAATGCTCCAGAAGGTCAAAGGCATGTCCGAGTCGGACCTCAACTCCAAAATCACGGCACCTGTCGGGCCGGGGAAGATGGCTGAAGTTCGACGCGCAGATATGCTCTGGATGATGTTGATGGACAGCATTCATCACCGCGGGCAATTCTCGATCTACCTGAGAATGGTGGGTGCAAAAGTTCCATCGATCTACGGACCATCGGGAGATGAACCGTGGATGTAGGGTGGAAGGGAGGGATGTTTGGCAGCTTGTGAGAAACCCGGCGCATCTGATACGAAAGAGGTGCGCCGGTTGCATTTGCTGCATTTGCGTCACGGTACGCCCGATGCGATTCAGGCCGGAGTACCGGTCTGGTTTGCAAGATAGTTCTGCAAGCCCATCTGCTCGATCTGATCGCGCTGTGCCTCGTCCCAATCGAGGTGATCCTCTTCCATCTTCAGGATCTTGATCATCAGGTCGACAGATGCCTGGTCGACGATTTCATGGGCGAGCGTAATTGCGCTGTTGTACGCGCGCACCGCACCTTCTTCTGATTTCTTGTCGTTGAGCACCATATCCTCAACGGTCTTGCCGATCTTTATCGGGTTGAGCTTGGAGACGACAGGAATTCCTTCAAGAAAAAGAATCCGCTTGATCAGCCATTCCGCGTGCTGCATCTCCTCCATGGCCTGTTTCTCGATGGCTTTGTGGAGAAGCTCATAGCCCCAATTATCGCACATTTCCGAGTGCACCATATACTGGTTGATTGCTGTCAGTTCATCGGCCAAAAGCTGATTGAGAACGGCGAGAAGCTTCTCGTTTCCCTTCATGTGTGTCTCCTGTCTGGTAGTAGTGCTGAGTGAAAGGCAACGTAACATACGCAATGGGGGGGCACATGTCAACTCCACCCCCGGCCCAGGGTTCTGATACCCATCATTCCTTATTCTCCATTCTCAGTTCTGCAATTCTCAGTTCTCCATTGACCGCTCCTTGTCTTTGCGTTTCATCTGCCGTACCTTCCAACACCGTAGTCCACGCCATCACGTAGATGAGGTCAGCCCGGTAACTCCGTGGGCCGGAGGGATCGTCGATCGATCATGGTATACATCGGAGAGATTTGCACCCTATCGGAAGCCGGGAAACGTCAAGCTGCCGTAGTGTTGCTGTCACTCGGCAAGGGAAGAGTGGTCGAAGGATGGGGAGGTGAAGTTGTTTTCGGTTTCAGCAGCATTCTCTGCAATCCTGCCCATCCGGCATTCACAGGGTTCCCGACCGAGATTCACAGCAATTTTCAACAGTACAACCCATGAATTTCTCAGACCTCATCAAAACGCGACAGAGCGTCCGGGGTTACTCCGACAGGCCTGTAGAGCTGGAGAAGTTGCAGATGCTCATCGAGTCTGTGCGGCTTGCACCTTCGGCCAGTAATTCGCAACCGTGGAAGCTGATCATTGTGGATGATCCCGCACTGCGTGATGCGGTGGCGAGGGCGACATTCAGCAGCGCCATATCGTTCAACCGCTTCGCACCTCAGGCGCCAGTAATCGCAGTTCTGACCGTGGGAAAGTCCAAAGCAATTACCCAGATTGGCGGTTGGATGAAAAAACGGGAATACCTGCTGATTGACATCGGCATCGCGGCCGAGCATTTCTGTCTGCAAGCGGCGGATCTTGGATTGGGGACCTGCATGCTCGGGTGGTTCGATGAGACGACCATCAAGAAACTGTTGGAAATCCCCCGTGGAATCCGGGTAGGTCTGCTGATCACGCTGGGGTATCCCGCCGAAGGATATGCGCTCCGGCCCAAATCACGAAAGGCGTTGGAAGAGATGTGTGCGCATAATAGCTATCAACACAACTCACCACGATCTTAGTCGAATGCAACTTGCCTGTTGCTGCTGCGTACCATTCAACGATTTCAGGGGTTGGGGCAATCAGGCCGAAGCCATAGCCGGCAGTTGAGTCACACCGGGATTAGCGCTGCAGCATTCGCTCTTCGAATGTTGGTTGCGTTCCGGCCATCGTGAGGAAGACATCAAGCGGGACAACCTCAAATTCAGGCCCGAGTCTGTCCAGAATATCTTTCACCCTCTTGACATCGCTGTACTCACGCACGTGCACGAGAAGGAAGTACGGTCGCGTTGAGTTGACCGTTGCCAATTCCTCCAGATCAGCTGCCGCGTCAGTCTCCGGACGCCTTGGAGAAAGGTAATAGTCGAACGAAACGAAAGGCCTGCCGTTACGAACGGTGAATGTATAGCCGGGACCGTACCCGTTCACAAATCCCAGCGCTTCGGGCATGCCGTTGTAATAGAGGTCAATGACGTCTTTCGGCAGATCAGTATTGCCGGATACTTCGTCGCCTTCCGACCAGTCCATGGTTTCGAAAACGCGCAGGTCAAGCTCTTTCATCTGATCGCGCGCCATCGCAATGAGTTGGGTCAGGTACTTCTTTGGAACCGCTTTAGGGTACAGGTAGCCGGGTCCCGAGAGGCAGCCGATGAGATAGTCGTTGGGGGTGGCCGTTGAGTAGAAGTATTCAGCCATTCCGGGGGCCATCCATGTGTAGTTCATCAGGCATTCCCATGCGTAGGGAATTTCTCCCCGCCCGGGTTTTTCCCATGCACCGAGGCCCATCCCGTCCGTCTGGATACAGCTGATGTATACCTTGTGTTTCGGGATGATCTTCTCTCCCGGTTTCACGTGGTGGTTGTTCTTGAACACGAACCCCGGTGATACCGGAATCTGTGAGCTGAAGCTCAGGTTCGGCAGGGAATTTAATCCCTCAACGCGGTGTCCAAATTGCGAAGTCAACGCAACGTGCTCTTCTTCAAGATCTTTCTTGTAGGAGTGCCAACCCATTACCATCGACATCGGCTTCATTTCGGCGAGCAATGTCGTTGCCAGCGTGTATTCAAGAGTGTCTGTTCGACGGGTAGAGAGATCGTTGAAGAACACGCCCTTGACAATTCCCCAGTCGGCAACCGCAGGTTTCATGACATTGCCATGTTCCCCGCCGAGCCAGATGATGTACTCCTTGTTACACCGCTTCCAGTACTGCTGATAGGCCCACGTGTAGATCTGTGCGTCGTTCATGCCTGCGAACTTTCCACGGAAATCCTCCACCGGCTTGAGCCCGGCCTCATTCACGAGCGGAAGTTCTGCCTCGCTCACGACGACGGCATCTTCAAGCCCTGCCAGGGTGAATGCAACGATGAGCGATGTGCGCACTGATGTATCCCACACGACATATCCTTTTACATAGCGTGCCAGTTGCTTCACGGCATCCGCGGGATTTCTCAGTTCCGTGAACGAATAGTATCGTTTGGTTTTATAGAAGGCGTAAACAGAGTCAACGTACGTAAACGGCCAATCCTGGGGATACAGCAGGTAGACAAGCGGATTCTTTCTGTTTGCCAGTCCCTGCAGACTGATCATCATGGCATTTTGCGGAAGACCGCCCTTAATTGTCCAGTCCTCATGCAGGCGGGCGACGAATGCCTGGCGCGCACCCTGCCGTTTCAGGATGTATTTGATCTCCGGGCCGGTCTTTCGGGTTGACCGGGAGATGCGGTAGGCCAGGATATCGTTTCCTTCCGCGAGTGCAAATCTATGCAAAAACGTGACGGATGTTTTTCCCTGCGAACCGCGGATAGTGGATTTCTCCTTGATGAGCAGCGTTTTGCCGCCGTTTTCCCACAATGCTGTGAACTGGCGAATGCTTCCTTCAGGATAACGCATTCCCATGAATATGTTGCTGGAGAATACCCAATGTGTTGCGGGAACATCGACTTGCGGTCCACCGGGTGTAAGGGTGAGAGAATCATTTACGAAAAGGCGCGATTGCCAACGGTGCAGGACGGTCAGCTGTTCACCTGTAGCCCGGATGGTAACCGTGAGCGTCCGAAAATGATCGATGTCAGTGCTCTGAGCTGGAAGAAGTTCCCACGTTCCCGAGAGGTCGGCATGGGATTGAGCAACGCCACGAGATGAGCACAGTCCTGCTGCCAGATGCATCAGGAGAACCAGAAGCATTGTGCGCATGGCCGGATATCCTTGCGGAAGGTTTGACATGAAGAGAATGTGGCGGCGTCCAGCTACAGGTGAAACGCCATTCCACACGCTTTGCACCCAATGTACAAGGATTCTTGAGATATGCCATATTCCCTCTTGTCGAGGGAACGGATTCAACGTTGCGGCTGTTACAAATAGTACATTCTACCTAATGAACCATCGGGGCCGTTTGCCCGCAGATCACATGACCATGAACGACACGCATTTTTCAACGATTCACGGTACAGCATGTTGTTGCTGTTTCTGCCGTGCGAGGGGCATTCGTCATTGTCCGTAGCAACTCTTTCATATGGTCGACGATTGTGTAAGCCCTTCGAATGCGGAGGGCTTTTTTTTTGTGTGCTGTCTTTTAGGGCAACCGTTCATTCACAGTTCACAAGGAGGTCAGCGTGAGAGCAACGAATATTCTGCAGACTATCGGGCGGACTCCCACCGTCAGGATCAATCGCCTTTACCCGGAGGGGTCAGAGGTCTGGGTGAAGCTGGAACGAGCGAATCCCGGCGGGAGCATCAAAGATCGCATTGCACTTTCAATGATCGAAGATGCCGAACGGAAAGGTATTCTCAAGAAGGGGAGTGTGATCATCGAGCCGACATCCGGGAACACCGGTATAGGCCTGGCGATGGTTGCTGCCGTCAAAGGGTATCGCCTGATTCTTGTCATGCCCGAATCAATGTCCATCGAGCGCCGGCGGTTAATGTCTGCCTATGGAGCCGAGGTTGATCTGACTCCCAGAGAAAAGGGGATGAAGGGTGCAATCGAGAGAGCAACTCAACTGGCGGCTGCGACGCCTCATGCATGGATTCCCCAACAATTTGAGAACCAGGCGAACACGGAGGTTCACCGGAGAACAACAGCACAGGAGATCCTCGATGACTTCCCCGAGGGCTTCGACGTGCTCATCACCGGAGTGGGAACGGGCGGACATATTACAGGTGTGACCGAAGTGTTGAGAAGGAGATTTCCGAAGCTTCAGACATTTGCGGTAGAACCGGCTTTGTCCCCTGTGCTCAGCGGCGGGGCTCCCGGTCCGCATCCCCTCCAGGGAATCGGTGCAGGTTTTGTTCCCGCTTTACTGGACACCAAACTCCTGACTGGAGTGATCCAGGTTACCAAAGAAGAGGCTTTTACTTATGCCACGCGAGCAGCAAAGGAGGAAGGGATCTTCATCGGCATTTCTTCCGGCGCCTCCCTGGCGGCAGTGGCGAAGAAACTTCCTGAGCTTCCGAAGGGAAGCAGGATACTGACATTTAGCTATGACACGGGTGAGCGATACCTTTCCATTGAAGGATTGTTTGGCTGATCGTGGCAACGGGTGGGGCTCACGCCCCACCCTGTTGACAGGTTTGCACTGCCACCATGAAGCTTCGCAGCTTCACTGCATCCAGCGTCCCGTTGGTGCGCACTCCCGAGCACACATCCACGCCAAACGGCCCGACATCTTCTGTATGTTCTCTTGCATTTTGTCTCCGGGAGTCTGACATTGTGGTGCAACAAGAGAGATCACAACGGGTTGACATTCGAAGTCTCACTTGGTCGATTGGCTCAGTACTTCATCACAGGACTGATGTGGCCTCCTCCATGAACACTTTCTTCACTTGCTCTGCTTTTTTCACTATGGTCAAGAATATGGGTGGCGAAACCGCCGATGACGTGCAGTCCGCCACTGATCGTTTTCGTCGATTGAATGATGCATTTGTCGGCGCATTCGGAGTACAGCCCTCGGTTCTCGTGAGTACGCCCGGGCGTGTGGAACTCTGCGGCAACCATACGGACCACAACCATGGCCGTGTCCTCGCCGCATCTATCCAACTCGATTCGATTGCTGCTGCGGCTGCATCCTCGGAGAACATCGTTACTCTTCGATCGCAAGGATATGCCGAACCTTTCCGCATTGATCTCAAGTATCTCGACCGGATTCCAGAAGAAGCGGGGACAACGGCAGCACTGGTGCGAGGGATTGCGGCACGCTTCAGACACAGCGGATATGCCATAGGGGGATTCACGGCAGCCGTGATGAGTGATGTGTTACCGGGATCCGGACTCAGTTCGTCGGCGTCCATAGAGGTGTTATTGNNGTGAGTTTTGATTTTGCCGATCCTGCGACGCCGGTTACCCGGACATTTCGCTCGCAATTCGAAGAACGCGGCCTCGCTCTCCTCGTTGTCCACACGGGCGGGAACCATGTTGATCTGACCGCGGAGTATGCAGCCGTGCCGAAAGAAATGAAAGATGTGGCACACTACCTCGGT
>PMMO01000202.1:684-10356 GCA_003162215.1 Ignavibacteriota bacterium | reverse complement strand
ACCTGGCGGTTGCGATGCGGGACTTGTCAGTATTCGCGAAAGAGCGTGAGCAAGCCAGCACGATTTATCAGCGATCCCAGCGGCGCTTCACCGGCGACGAAGATGCCTTCCTCACGCAACTGGGTCGTGCCCTTTGTGCGGCGATGATTATCATCTACGCACAGGGCATGTCGCTATTGGTGGTTGCTTCGGACACATACAAGTATCATCTCGATCTCGAAGCTGTGGCGCGGATCTGGCGGGGCGGTTGCATCATCCGCACTGCCTTGCTGGAAGACATCCAGGCGGCATTTTGCGTGCGACACGATCTGCCGAATTTGCTCCTCGCTCCCGACCTTTCGCAGAAGCTCATGGAGCATCAGGAATCTTTGCGTCAAGTGGTGTGCCAGGCGGGCGAGTTAGGAGTGCCGACACCGGGGCTGATGGTCTCGTTAGGCTATTTCGACGCCTATCGTAGTGCCTGGCTGCCAGCCAATCTTATCCAGGCCCAGCGCGACTATTTCGGCGCNNGATTTGACCTGGCGCAAGTTGATTCCGTCCTTGTTCGACCTTCACCGGGGCGGACGGATGCCGAAAAAGTTTGCGATCATTGCGGTGGACCGCATCCGGCTCGGCGATGACCAATTGCGCCGACGATTGCGCGACGGTGTCAACCGGTTCTCCCGCTTCGGCAAGGCGAAGGCCGCCGCCTGGAATCAGTTCGCGACGCATCTCCACTACCAGCAGGGGGATTTCAAGAAACCTCAGACGTATGCGGCTTTGGGTGCCCAATGCGACAGGCTGGAAAAGGAATGGGGCACCAAAGCACACCGCATCTTCTATATGGCCACACCACCGAGCATGTTCGGCGAAATCCCGAAATACCTCGGTAGAGCCGGACTGGCGCGCGACAGGGAATGGACGCGGATCGTGATTGAGAAACCAATTGGCTACGACCTGGAATCGGCTCTGGCCCTGAATGCCATCCTCGCTGCCAGTTTCGAGGAATCCCAGATCTTTCGCATTGATCACTATCTCGGCAAAGAAACGGTGCAGAACATTCTGGCGTTCCGCTTTGCCAATCCCCTCTTCGAGCCCATCTGGAACCGCCGCTACGTGGACTACGTGACCATCACCGTCGCCGAAGATGTGGGCGTCGAACACCGCGGCGGCTACTACGATCGCGCGGGCGCGCTCCGCGACATGGTGCAGAATCACCTCATGCAACTGCTCTGTCTCGTGGCGATGGAACCTATGGTGTCCTTCGACGCCGATGAGATCCGCAACAAGAAAGTGGACGTGCTCCACGCGGTTCGTCCGATTCACCGCGACGCGGTTCATAAGTCCGCCGTGCGCGGGCAGTATGGCCGCGCCCGCACCGGCGGCGAGAAAGTGAAAGGCTATCGTGAGGAAGACGGCGTGGCACCCGATTCCCAGACGGAAACGTTTGCGGCTCTGAAGTTGTTCCTCGACAACTGGCGCTGGCAGGGCGTGCCGTTTTATTTGCGCACGGGCAAACGTCTGCCGCGGCAAGTGTCGGAGATCTCCATTCAATTTCGCGCGGTACCACATCAGTCGTTCCCGCCTGAAGCTTCCCTCGGCTGGCAGCCCTCCCGGCTCGTCATGTCGATACAGCCCGACGAAGGCATTGTGTTGGGCTTTCAAGCGAAATACCCGGGACCGAAGATGCAACTGCGTCCGGTGGACATGCGGTTCAGCTATCGCGAGAGCTTTGCCGCACCCTCACCCGATGCGTATGAGACCCTGCTTTGGGATGTCATGAAGAACGACGCCACGTTGTTCATGCGTGCCGACCAGGTAGAAGCAGCATGGCGATTGTTGATGCCCGTGCTCGAAGTGTGGAAGACTACCCCGCCCAGTGATTTCCCCAACTACGCCGCCGGCACCTGGGGTCCGGAGGACACCCAAGGGCTGCTCGCCCAGCAAGGACATCGTTGGCCGCTGCCTGCGGAATTATTGGATCACAGCAACAGGAAGCGAAAGAATTCATGATTCGACACAACGACGACACCCCGGGAACCACGATGAAACGCTTGACAGAGATTACGACGCTGTTTCTGGACATCGGCGGTGTCCTGCTCACCGACGGATGGGATCATCATGCCCGCAAACGGGCGGCGACGACATTCAAGCTGGAGGTGGCCGAGATGGAGAATCGGCATCAGCTGACCTTCGATACCTACGAGGAAGGTAAACTCACGTTGGAAGACTACTTAGGTCGGGTGGTCTTCTACAAAAAGCGAGTGTTCACCCGGACCCAGTTTCGGCAATTCATGTTTGCCCAGTCGAAGCCGCATCCCAAAATGATCGAGCTCGTCCGGCATCTTAAAGCAAAGTATGGATTGAAGATTGTCGTCGTCAGCAACGAGGCACGAGAACTGAACTTGTACCGAATTCGAAAGTTCAAGCTTGACGGGTTTGTGGATTCATTCGTTTCCTCCTGCTTCGTCCACCTCCGCAAGCCCGACGCGGACATCTTTCGGCTTGCGCTGGACATCGCCCAGACGCCGGCCCGGCAGGTAGTCTATATCGAAAATACCCCGATGTTCGTCCAGATCGCGGAGGGTTTGGGGATCCGAAGCATTCTTCACTCGAAATACAAATCCACGCGTACAAAACTTTCCGGGCTCGGACTAAAGGTTAACGAATGAGAGATGCTCACATACCAGGACTATTTCGATGTTGAACAATTACTGAAAGAATCGTAGTCCGCCCTCAAAGGAGTTGAATGATTTTGCCCGTTAAAATAGGGAGAACGATCATGCGGCATCTCGTTGTACTCATCGTAGCATTGTTCTTGTCGAGTGCTTTAGATGGACAAGTACAGAGTGTTGATGTCAACCATCAACAAAAAGAAACCGGGACAGCTCCCCAGCCGGGAGATGATTTAAGAAATCCATCTATAGATAAGAGAAGCTCTGCTTTGGATGGGAAAGAACTATTTGTTCAACATTGTGCGTCTTGTCATGATTCTGAAGGTCTCGGCAACGGACCTGCAGGTGCAAGTATAATTCCTAAGCCTGATAATCTTACGAGCAATGAGATACATAAACAGTCTGATGGCGCCTTATTCCTGGGAATTAGTAACGGGGCACATGGAGTGATGATTTCATGGAAGTTTGTTCTTTCTGAAAACCAAAGATGGCATCTGGTTGATTACATACGAGAGCTCAGGAAACAGTCAAAGTAGCGGAGATCGTTTATGAACAACTACAGGTTTAGAAGCATTGCTCTATGGGCAATCGTGATCGCCATTGTAGTCATTGTTCCAAGGGAAGGCCGGGCCATTCCAAGTTTTGCGCGTCAAACAAATCTCCCTTGCAGTTCCTGTCACACAATATTCCCGGAGCTGAATACATTCGGAAGATTCTTCAAGCTCAATGGATACACGCTGGCTGGAGGAACAAGGATAGCGGTTAGTGATTCAAGTGGCAAGGGGGATTTGGATCTTGTAAAGGTATCGCCCGTATCGTTAATGATGCAAGCTGCATATACGTATGAAAGAAAAGAGCGGCCAGGGAGTCAAAACAGTAATATATCGCTCCCACAGCAATTAAGTCTATTCCTTGGAGGAGAAATTTCTTCTCACATAGGCGCTTTCATTCAGGTTACCTACGATGACCAGGGAGCTTCCTTTGGTATTGACAACATTGACCTCAGGTATGCGAATCAAACAGATCTCGGGTCACAAAGTGTGCTATACGGAGTGACTATTAATAACAACCCGACGGTTCAGGATATCTGGAACAGTACTCCTGCCTGGGGGTTTCCATACGCGTCGTCTTCAGTTGCAGCATCTCCGTTAGCTTCAACATTACTAGAAGGTGGATTATCTCAACGTGTAGCGGGATTGGGAGCATATGCCCTATTGAATAATCTTTTCTACGGCGAACTTACCATATACAGATCAGCTCAACAGGGAGGAGCTCATCCACCTGACACCACAAGTGTCGGGATTATTAAATCATTTGCTCCCTACTGGCGGTTCGCCCTGCAAAAACAGTTTGATGATCAATATCTTGAAATAGGAACGTTTGGTATGTCAACAGAAATGTATCCGGCCGGTATTACCGGACTAACGGATACATATACTGATATTGGGTTCGATGTAAATTATGAAAAACCTTTGGCTGACAATCAGGTCACCGCTCACACAAGTGTTATACTCGAAAAAAGGAATCTTGATGCAACATTCAGTGCAAATGGATCATTAGCTCGATCGATAAATGTGAATTCGTTCAGAATCGTCGGAAGTTACTACGTGCATCAGCAGGTTGGGTTTTCATTAGGCTATTTTTCAACTAGCGGGGACGGGGATGCGGCTTTGTACGCGCCGGTTGCATTTTCAGGTAGTTCCAACGGGTCGCCCGACAGCAGAGGATTCATTTCGGAAATTAGCTTTCTGCCGTGGATGAATACAAAACTTTCAGTTCAGTATGTCCTGTATGACAAGTTTAATGGTTCCGGTGATAACTATGACGGCGCCGGGAGAAATGCTTCAGACAATAATTCCTTGTACGTATCAGCGTGGATAGCTTTTTAATGAAATGCAAGACCTTGACCTACTCAGCCACATGTGTTCATTTCCAAAAGACGCAGCATGACGAAGGAGTCATCCATAACACCGGTTAGCCCGCACATCCTGACGATCAATGGCGGGTCGTCGAGCATCAAGTTCGCATCGTATCAGACAGGTGAACCGTTGGAACAACGTCTTCATGGAAGCGTTGACCGTATAGGTTTGCCAGGTACGAAACTGACTTTCAGCGACTCACCTGGAAACCAGAAAGACAGTCTCGTTCTTGATTCCTCTGCGACCAGGTCGGCATCACATTCCCTGATTGATTGGCTCGAAGAACAGATTGATTTTTCGTTGATCAGAGGCGTGGGACATCGAGTAGTTTTCGGCATGAAACACACGGAACCCGAACGCATTACGCAGGAATTGCTGGATGAACTACGCCGCATCCTCCCTTACGATACGGATCATATGCCTGCTGAGGTCGAATTGATAGAGGCTTTCCGTCAGCGTCATCCAACACTTCCCCAGGTTGCCTGTTTTGACACGGCGTTTCACTGCACAATGCCACGCGTTGCTCACTTACTCCCTATTCCCCGCCGCTTCGACGCAATGGGAATCCGACGATACGGCTTCCACGGTTTGTCCTATGCCTATCTCATCGAAGAACTTGCTCGTGTAGCTGGAACGACAACAGCTCAACGCCGGGTGATTTTGGCTCATCTCGGTAGCGGGGCGAGTTTGGCCGCCGTCCGCGAAGGCAAAAGCATTGACACCAGTATGGGCTTCACTCCGGCTGGAGGGCTGACGATGGGGACCCGGCCTGGTGATCTGGATCCGGGCGTCGCCTGGTACATGATGAAGTCGGAGAACCTGACACCCAAACAGTTCAATGATCTCATCAATCACGATTCCGGTCTTCTCGGCATATCTGAAACCAGCTCCGACATGCGGGATTTGCTCGCGAAGGAAACCGATGACGTTCGGGCGGCGGAAGCCGTGGCGGTTTTTTGTTATCAGGCGAAGAAGTGGATAGGAGCTTTCGCCGCTTCACTTGGCGGACTGGATACGCTGGTTTTTGCCGGTGGTATCGGCGAAAACTGCCCGGTTATTCGATCGCGCATTTGCGATGGATTGGGATTTCTTGGAATTGAACTCGAAGAAAAGCAAAACGCGGGGAATGAGGGCGTGATTTCCGCGGCGGCCAGCCGGGCCACCGTCCGCGTCATTCACACGGACGAAGAACAGATGATTGCGCGTTCGGTGTGCAGCGCACTCGGACTTGGCACGCTCGGTGAAATTTAGAATGTCGGCCATAAGAAGAACTACATCTCTCGGCTGGATCCGTCGCCGGCGGGCGGCTGCCTCCCATAGCGAAGTTGCCTCCGCCGATACAATAGGAGTGTTGGCGCCGGTGCAGACCCTGGTGAAACAGGTTTCTCTGACATGCTGTCAGCCTGGCAACAACAACGAACAAAAACAGATCTCATAGAACGAAAGGACCACTACAATGCTATACAAAGCCAAAACACTCAAGGGTTACAAATTGGAGAGCCTCGACGGGGAAATAGGCAAGGTCGAAGAATTCTACTTCGATGACCTGCACTGGGCGATTCGCTATCTGGTCGCCGACACAGGAAACTGGCTTCAGGACAGGCAGGTGCTGATCTCCCCGCATGCGCTGGTCGCCGTGACAAAAGAGAAGCAGCACATCGCCATCAATTTGACCAAAAAGCAGATTGAGNNGAACAGTGACAAGCCCGTCTCGCAACAATTCGAGGTGTCCTACTACAGGTATTATGGATGGGCGCAGTATTGGGGTGGCCCATACCTGTGGGGGCCTTATCCCTACATTGTGCATGAACGTGACAAATGGAGAGAGCCTACCAAAGAGGAGAAAGCGTGGGATCCCCATTTGCGCAGCACTCACGATGTGAGTGGCTATCACATCCAGGCCGCAGACGGCGAGATTGGCCATGTTGAGGATTTTATCATCGATGACGAGACGTGGGCGATTCGTTATCTCGTCGTCGATACACGGAACTGGTGGCCGGGAAACAAGGTACTGATTTCACCGAAATGGATCGAGCGCGTGAGTTGGAACGAATCAAAGGTCTTTGTGAATCTTACACGTGAGAAGATTAAGCATTCACCGGAATACACTGAGGAGTCTCTGCCAACGCGGGATTACGAGACCAAACTGCATCGACATTATGATCGTCAAGGATACTGGGTCGATGATCCGGTTGCTCAGAAGCATTCCCGTTGAGGCAATCACGAGAATGGGTTTTCTTGTGACTCTGTTGGGTCCGGTGTGGGCTGGATTGTCCAGTGCTGAGCTGGTCTCAGCGCAACGAAGGAGGCTCTATGATGAATTATGCAGACGGGTGGATGGGCGGAGGGATGTGGACTCTGACGGTGATCGGCGTGCTGGTGGTGGCCCTGCTGGTCGTGGTGATTACCAGGCTGTCCAAAAACAGATCGTGACTTCACGGCCCGCCTGTGAAGTGAACTGTTAAGCACGAGAGGAACCCTGTGAAGCAACACGAACACGCACCTAAAGATAGCCCCGAAACTAAGCCAGCGCGTCAGGATGTGGCCAAGAAGGCATATGCCATCTATCAGAATGAGGGTAGTCCGCAAGGACATGCCAAGCAGAATTGGTTGGAGGCGGAAGCTCAACTGCAGCATGCCGCCTCCGACCATCCTGATCACCACGACCATCATTCTCACATGGCAGCGGATTTTCGGAAACGCTTCTGGGTTTCACTGGCCCTGACGCTGCCGATTCTCCTCCTCTCGCCAATGCTCCAAACGTTGGTGGGACTGCGAGAAGCCATTCGTTTTCCGGGTGATATGTATGTCCTGTTTGCCCTTTCTTCCGCCGTCTTTTGGTACGGTGGCTGGCCATTCCTCAAAGGCCTGTTCAAGGAACTCAAATCCCGGCACCCCGGAATGATGACGCTGGTCGCAGTCGCCATCACCACCGCCTATCTTTACAGCGGCGCCGTGGTGTTCGGCCTGACCGGCAAGGTGTTCTTCTGGGAGCTGGCCACACTCGTTGACATCATGCTGCTGGGGCACTGGATCGAGATGAAGTCGGTGATGGGCGCCTCAAAGGCCCTGGAGGAACTGGCGAAACTCATGCCCTCGGACGCTCACAAACTCATGCCTGACGGCAGCGTGAAGGACGTGCCGCTGAGTGAGCTTGCGGTGGATGACAAGGTGCTGATCAAACCGGGCGAGAAAATTCCCGCGGATGGTGTCATCGTAAAGGGCGAGAGTTCGGTCAATGAGGCGATGCTCACCGGGGAATCAACCCCGGCCGCCAAGAAGACCGGCGGCAAGGTCATCGGCGGGTCCATCAACGGCGAAGGCTCGCTGACCATCGAGGTCAAAGGCACCGGCAAGAATTCGTTTCTATCACAGGTCATCGATCTGGTCAAACAGGCCCAGGAAAGCAAATCGAAGACCCAAAACCTCGCCGACACCGCCGCGCTGTGGCTCACGCTCATTGCCCTCGGCAGCGGCGCGCTCACCCTGTTGATCTGGCTCCTTTTCATGAATCATGAGTTTGCGTTCGCCATTGAACGCGCCGTGACCGTGATGGTGATCACCTGTCCGCACGCGCTCGGTCTGGCCGTGCCCCTGGTCGTGGCCGTCTCGACGGCACTGGCCGCGAGCAACGGCTTGCTCATTCGTAATCGCGTTGCTTTCGAAGGCGCCCGCAAACTGCAGGCGATCATTTTTGATAAGACCGGCACGCTGACCGAAGGCCGCTTCGGCGTGACCGACACACTGGTGCTTTCGCAGGACATCGACGAAGATACGCTGCGCACGTACGCGGCCTCCGTGGATGCGAATTCCGAACATCCCATCGCCAAGGCTATCGCCGCTTCTTCGGAAAAGAAGCTGCCCGTCGAAGACTTCAAAAGCATCCCGGGCAAAGGCGCCGAAGGCAGGGTCGAGGGCAAAGAGGTGAAAGTGGTGAGCCCGGGCTTCTTGCGCGAACAGAACATCGATCTCACNNCGACCCGAGGCGAAGCAAGCCATCGATGCCCTTAAGGCATTGAACATCCGCTGCATGATGCTCACCGGCGACAACAAAGCGACGGCCAAATGGGTCTCGGACCAAATCGGACTGGATGAATACTTCGCCGAAGTCCTGCCGCAGGACAAAGCCGCCAAAGTGAAAGAGGTCCAATCCCGGGGCGTGTTGGTGGCCATGACCGGCGACGGTGTGAACGATGCCCCGGCGCTCGCGCAGGCTGATGTGGGCATCGCCATTGGAGCAGGTTCCGATGTAGCGGTGGAAACTGCCGACGTAATTCTGGTGCGGAGCAATCCGCTGGATGTCGTAGCCATCGTACAGCTCTCTCGCGCCACGTATCGAAAGATGATACAAAACCTTGTCTGGGCCACGGGCTACAACACTTTCGCCATTCCGCTGGCGGCCGGAGCGCTTTACGCGTGGGGCGTGCTGCTCACGCCCGCCATTGGTGCGGCGCTGATGTCCGCGAGCACGGTGATTGTTGCCATCAACGCGCGACTGCTGAGATTGAAGAAATGACCGGACTATTGAAGAACGGAAACCGCAATTGCCGACTCGAACGAAACAACGTGAAAACGGGGGAACAAAATGACAACAACAACGATGAATGGATCATGACCATGATAGAAAAGAAATCTGTGACGAAAGACCCCATCTGCGGGATGACCGTGGACGAAGCAACCGCTCTCCACGCTGAACGCAGTGGAAAAACGTTCTACTTTTGCTGCAATCGCTGTCGGCAAAAGTTTCTATTGGATCCTGTCGGTGCCAAGCCGGACGACAAGTCTGGATGCTGTTGCGGATAAAGCACGGCGAACCGAAAGACCGTATCGAACAAGAAGTTGTGAAGGCCCGCCGGATGTTAGACCGATTGCCGGAACTGGGCATCAGCATCGACAAAGTGACGCAACAGCTTGAGGACGAAGGCGTTGAGAAATTCAGCACATCCTTTGACAAGCTGATGGGGACCCTGGAGAAAGCGTTGAAAAAGTAACACTGGAAATGACCGGATGAGAATAGAGGAATCGCTTTACGAGGCGAATCGGAAATGAATTCCAATGAGCTTATAGACACCGCGAGGACGCTGGTCGCCGGCGACAAG
>PMMO01000202.1:245-645 GCA_003162215.1 Ignavibacteriota bacterium | reverse complement strand
GGTGCAAAGGACATGGCAGGTCACCCGGGAGAGAAAATAACCGAAGGCCTGGACGGGTTGCGCGACCGCCTGGCTGAATATTCTCACATGGGCGCCCGTTTTGCCAAGTGGCGCGCGGTGATTGCAGTCGGCGATGGCATTCCCAGCCGTGGTTGCATCGAGGCCAACGCNNCTTTACACACAACGGGTGACGCTCGAAGGCATAATCCTGAAGCCCAATATGGTGCTGCCGGGACTGACCTGCCCCCAGGAAAAAGAAGTATCCGAAGTAGCCATCGGTGAACAGCAGTATCAGGTGAGATTGATCGACCGCCAACAGGATGACATACGGGATGTCAACGCAGTGGCCGACGCCACGGTGAGGTGTCTCTTGCGAACCGTCCCCGCTGCCGTTCCGGGG
>PMMO01000202.1:0-230 GCA_003162215.1 Ignavibacteriota bacterium | reverse complement strand
CGAATACGATGCCGCGATGGAAAGGGCATGAACATGACAAACCCTTCAAGTCTCGATCCAGCGCAACTGGATCAACTTGCGATCAACACGATTCGTTTCCTGTCTGTGGACGCCATTGAAAAGGCCAACAGCGGCCACCCCGGACTGCCCCTCGGTGCTGCGCCGATGGCCTATATATTGTGGACGCGGTTTCTCCGGCACAATCCTGCCAATCCGCATTGGTTCAATCG
>PMMO01000103.1 GCA_003162215.1 Ignavibacteriota bacterium | reverse complement strand
AACAAGGAGAAGCGGATCGTGTCGGAAAGCGGATGATTGTCTGCCGCCGAGATGTAGCTGAAATCAAATCCGTAGAGGTCGTACCGGATGCCCGCACCGAAGGTCATGAATTTCCGGTTGCCGAAATTCGGATTCTCGTAGAAATATCCGATGCGCAGGGCGATCAAACGCGGCGCGCCATACCAGTACTCCGCGCCTCCGCTCACAATCACTTTTCTCAAACCGCTGCCGTCACCCCACGCACTGAACAACGCACGGTAGAAGGGATCAGAGGTTCCATCGTCATGCCTCCGGACAAGGAGGCGGCTGAAATCCAGACCCAGCTGAAGGTTGTTATATTCGTCATCGAGCAATTTGTATCCAAACCCGACGCGAAGATTCGTGGGTAACGGGTCGGCCTGTGCCGCATCGACGTATGTCACCTTCGGACCGAGGTTCGACAGGTTCACCCCAACGCTGAACCGGTGCCCGAAATCTCCAAGCAGCGGCACTTCGAGTTTTTCCGGGCGGTACATTAATGCGAGGTCAAAGCTCACAGTTGAAGCGATGCCGTTCCCCTGTTCGGATTCCGTGCCGATGGGAGACAGAGCGCTGTGAATATACCGCACGTTCAAGCCGATGCCCAAATCGCTATAGGCTTTCGTCGCATAGCCGGCTGTCACGGCATATTCAAACGACTTGAATTTGTCGACGACCTCCGGCCCCTTGGATGTCGTCACAGAAAATTCCCCGAGGCTGAGGTATGTCACGCTTGCACCGATAGTTCCGCCGATGGCATCGATGTCCTGCCTGTAGTTCAGGTGATCGTAGAACAGATCCGGGAGATTGAATTGCGGCAGCCAGTTGGCGTGCGTGATGCTGATCTCCTGCCCTTTGAGGAATGCCAGTTCGGCGGGATTCCAGAAGATGGCTGATGCGTCATCCACCGACCCTGTGCCGGATTCTCCCACGCCACTTGCGCGGGAATTGGGGGCGATGAGGAGGAACGGAACCGCCGACTCTCCTTGGGCCCGTGCCTCGGTCAGGGTTAGGAACAACCCTGCGGCGATAAGAACGAGTGCACTTGCTGTGCGGAACCGCATGAACGTCTTCATAAAGACTCCCTTCAAATAAGAGATGAATAAGCTAACTAAAGAAATGCTTCAGCGCACAATCGAAAGCTTCCCCAGCGCTTCGCTGGTAAACCGACCGTCAAGAGTGCGCACAGTAACCTTGTACAGATACACACCGTTGGCGATCCTGTCGCCATCGCGGTCCCGTCCATCCCACGGGACGCGGACCATCATATCTCCCGTCGACGTAGTGCGCAGCGTCTGGATCAAACGACCGGCGATAGTGTACACTTTGATTTCCACATCCAGAGCCCCCTGCTGGTTGTGGCGAAATGTGAACTGTGTTTCATCCGCAAACGGATTTGGATAGTTGAACAGGTCAGCGATGCTCAACTGATCCGAGGTAGCGACCTCGAAATACGTCTCGGCTGTCGCGGAGTTGTTGTAGGAATCCCACGCACGCACGCGAATGCTGTTGCGGCCCAACGGCAATCCAGTCAACTGTGTCTGCACGGTGCCTTCACGGAAATCGTCGAGCTTGCTCGCGTAGGACTGCGTCAGGTCACGGCTCTGGACGCTGTTGTTGATCCACCCTTCGATACGGTGACCGATGCCCGTTGTGGAGGTGTTGATCCCGCTGGAGTCGCGCAGATCGACGATGAGTGTCGGGTTTTCGCTCACGACATCGCCGGCACGGAAGTTTCTGCTGTCCAGCGCAATGTGAATGGTCGGGCCTTCGTGATCTGCGGTCGCGGTGGAGTCTGTGCCGCTGATCCGGATTGCGCTGGTGAAACCGGCGGCGTCCCCGTCCGAATGGGTCAGGTACGCCATCAGACGCCCCCGGCCGGCGGTGTCGGCATACGANNTACGAGATATCTTTGGGCACTATAAAGCTGGCGCGGAATTTTCCCGACGAGACCGAATTCTCTCCCTTATGAAGGGTCCCACCCGAGGCCAGATACTGCCAGTTGAAGCCCGGGTAGAAGTTCACAATGGTCCGCTCGCGCGAAACGTCATTCACCAGCAGAGAGAGAGTTCCTTGGAATGTCGTATCGGGGGTGTTGGCAGCATCGCGCACCGTGCCGACCACCGTCACACGGGAGAGTGCCTTCAGGGCGATCGGTGAAGTCCGGGCAACACCGCCCACGCTGTCCATCGGCTGCCCGTTGATACTGTCGATTGATGCGAACCCGCGCGGGTACGCCAGCCGCATAGTCGGGTCACCCATATAGAAGAACTTCTGATCGTTGTCACCGTTGAATCCGGACGCTTTGTAGAGAAAGAGCGCCGTCGCCGGCCGTTCAACAACGACACGGCCATACGCATCGCGGCCAAACAAACGACGATAGGTTCCCTGATTCAGAGCGGCATTCGCGTTGGCATACACCTTGCGTGCAGCCGAGATCACGCCCGACGCACCACCGTCCGGTTTGTTCATCAGTAACTCGGAACCGGTATAGTTTTTCGGGTCATCGAACTGCGAGAAATTGCACGTGGCGAGGAAGAAGATCGAAAGACGATCGGCATTCACCAGTTGGGGAATGGATGTGGTGACCTCGAAGATACTCTCGTGCGCCCAGACTTTGGGGTTGCCGTGCCCCGAGTAGTTCAACATCAACACGCCCTGGTTGATGTTGTCGATGATGTCCTGTGCCGCCCCCGGTTTCCGGCGTCCTTGCGATGTGAAGACGGTGGGATACTCCGCGATGTAGATTTTCTTCTTCTCAATCTCATCGGGTGTATAGGTGGGAGTCGAGAGAGTCTCGGCATCATCGCTGTGCTCGGTCTGATCGCCGACATCGCCACCCTCAGGTGTCCACGCATCATCGCCGATGTACAGCATGCGCGTCTTCCAGCTATCCCGGGTGCTCTGATCTTCATACCGGATGATTTTGTCGACGACCGTGTTGGCTTCTGCAAGCGCCCGCGAGGAGATGCGTCCGCCCACGAGCGATGGGATCATGCCGGACCCGAACGCAGTGAAGAAGTCATCCGTTGCATAGCTATTGACGTCGTTCCGGGATTCCGGCGATTGCCAGGTCGGCACGTAGGTCGATTTGGACCCCAGAATTCCTTTGTAGTCATAGGATGCGCCGCCGAAGAAGAGCACGAATCTCGGCTGCGGAGTCCATGTGTCGTAGGCAAATTTCAAGAAGTCCCTGATTGCGGAGACATCAGGCACGCCGCCGCTGAACTCGTTGTAGATCTGACCGACGTCGACAACGGTTGTTTTCAATCCGCCGCCTGAAGGTTGTTCGCGGAACGTTTTCAGCCGATCAGCCGCGGTCCTGAATTCAGAGCTTGTGACAATGATGAAATCGGCCCCTGCACTGTAGCCGTGCAGATCCTGGTTTGCCATTTTTTGAACGGCAGAGGGCGTCTTCCACGAGGCTGATCCGGCTGCGCAATACTCTGTGACCGATCCCCTCTTGAGCGAATCGCGGAACATATACGAACCGCTGACACCGCTGAGCAACCGCACGTTCGCATCGTCCGTGACGTTGAAGATCATCGGCATCGCAGAGAACAGCTGAAGCCGGAACTCGGCAACGGCCGTGGTATCGGGCGAGCGGAATCGCAGGTAGTTGTTCACGCCCCAGAGGTTACGCGGGTAGACAATCTCGATCCAATCGATCCAGCCTTCTGACGCGGCGCTGGGAGATGAAAAACCGACGTTGAGCTGACTTGTCCCGTTTGCCAGGGATGATGTACCCACCGATTCCCAGACGCCCCCCGTCGCAAACAGATAGTCATAGGAAGTTGGAAGGACGTACGTGCCGAGAGTCACACCCCCATCCCTGACGGTGAACTGCGGAGTCGTCTCGTCATGAGCGACGAGAGAGTACCGGTATCGAATGACATCGTTCGCCACCAGTCCGGGAAGAACGTTGACGTAGGTAAAGGAAGAACTCGGGCCGTTGAGAGACTGCCCGAGCCAGTCCTTGCCGGAACTCAATATGTTTATTTTCTCTTCTTCGATGGAGATTGCGTCCGAGAACCGCTCGACCACAACATCCGGGGAGGTTGTGAGGGAGGGTTGCGAGGCCATCCGTTTGCCCCTCGCGCCACCGACGGTCAGCCAGTAGTAGTTGACATCGCTGTAGTGATGTATGTAGTGCTGCACGGAACGCGAAGCGGGATCGTAGGTCACACCCCGGGCACCACGTCCATAGAAAAGAACGTAATCTCCGGATCCCATCTGGCCATCGGCCTCCCCTTCAACGTAGATTGCATTCTCCACAAGATCGGATGGCCGTGAGACCAAGACGTTCTCAGGCAGTTCCTTCCCTCCGTTGCCGTAAATCTTGATCGTCCGCGGATCGATCGAACCCGTACTGATTCCGGCGGCGGCAAGGTATGCAGCATCGATCTTGTAGATCCCCTCTTCCGAGACAGTGAGCCGGTACCAATCGCCCGTGGCAAGGACGCCGGGGGTTGCAGCGGTTTTGCGCATCGGCGCAATGGTCGTGTGCCACAGCTGGAGCATTTCAGGGTTTGCCACTGCATTCGTCAGGAATGTCACGTCACCGGTCTGCACGGCTTCCGGCTGGCCGCCGTTGAACCGCACTTCGATGATGATCCGGGAGTATTTGCGCAGCGTGCGTGCAGCGGGATCATACTGGACCGGCCAGACACGAAGGCCGCCAATCAACGCGCTGCGCACTTTGGACGGGGCCGCCAGCTGTGCGATCGATTCAGGGAACGGGCCACGCGGCAGGTCGCGTCGTTCGACATATCCGGCAGGTTCCAGAAATCCATCACGAGTCTTGAGAGTTGGAACGGGAAGGACGGAGACGCCACGCATCTCTTCGTAATCCGCCGCGATGACTCGCACCTCGTTCGTCCCGCGGGTCGGGAACGCGAGGGGGATGTGTCGCCAGGGGACGTCCGGAGTGCCGGCCCCGGCAACGGGGGACGGGTGCACGGCCTCCGCAAACGCTATGCGAAGGTAGGCCTTTCCTTCCACCAGCACCGTGTCGAATCGCACTGATGAAGGACGGTATTCGATACGGAGGGTATTCCCTCCGAGCACCCGGGTAGCGACTTCGGGATCATGGAGCACGAAAACCGGGGCGTCTGCCGCATGCACATGGACGGCAAGAGGAAATACGACGGCAAACAATGCACTGCTCAGCATAGCCCGACGTGATCGATACAGACGAGGGGTCATTGCCGATAGTCCTCCACACAAACAAAAAACCGAACGTTAGCATACATCAATAACATTCGGCTCATGAAGAAGTGCATGGAAGTCTCAGCTCTTGCTCATAGAAAATGTTCGTTAAAGGAATCCGCTTAGCGCGGCCCGGTGCGTAAGAACCTTTAACCAAACACTCCTATAGGCTGATCTCCACGACTTATGAAAGGTTTTGTGTATAAATATAAAAATTGGCGTCCAGAATGTCAAGCGCCGCCCCGTTTTGACGTGCGCCAGGTCACATAATTTGATTGTTCGTGTGGAATTGTGTACCTTGATTGACAATGTACTGCAACCGAATGCTCAAACCTAACGACCACTCCATCTCCGCGGCATGCCTCGTCCTCTGAACGTTTTGTTTGTTTCCAGCGAAGTCGAGCCATTCGCCAAGACCGGCGGACTTGCCGATGTCTCCGGTGCCCTGCCACAGGTCATCCGGCAGATGGATCATGAAATCCGCGTGATGCTGCCGCGTTACGGATGCATCAATGAGCGGAAAGAAAAGCTGCATGAGATGATCCGGATGAAGGACATTGAGATTCCCGTCGGCAAAGGGACCTACGCCGCGAGTCTCAAATCCTCCTTCATCACGACGCCGCACAACAAGGTTCAAGTATATCTGCTTGACAATCACGAGCTCTTCGGCCGTGCGGGCCTCTATGTAAATCCGGACACCAAGAAAGACTATCCCGACAACGATATCCGGTTCATATTCTTCTGCCGCGGGATACTCGAGATACTGAAACGCCTCGGGTGGGCCCCCGACATCATCCATTGCAACGACTGGCCGACAGGCCTGGTGCCGGCGTACTTGAAGACGCTGTACAAGAACGATCACTTTTACAAAGACACGCGGACCGTCTTCACGATTCATAACATGGCGTATCAGGGCGTCTTTCCGCATGCATCATTTGCACGCACGCTGTTGCCGAAGGAGCTCGACGCTGAAAACGGGGTCATCGCATGGGGCAATCTCAATTTCCTGAAGGCCGCTCTGGTCTACTCCGATGCCATCACCACGGTGAGCGAAAAGTACGCCGAAGAGATCCGCTCCTCTGATGAATTCGGTTGCGGGTTGCAGGACATCGCGGAACGTCGCAAGCGCGATCTCACGGGAATACTGAATGGCGTGGATTACGNNCACGGTCTGGGACCCCGCCGTAGATGCACTGATACCCCAGCGGTACGACATCAAGTCTCCCGACCTGAAGATCGAAAACAAGCGGGCGCTGCTCGATCGAATGGATCTCCCATGTGATACCTCCGTACCGGTCATCGGCATCATCTCCCGCCTTGCGGATCAGAAGGGCTTTGATCTGATCGGCGAGATCATGGATGACCTCATGAAGATGCGCTTGCAGTTGGTGGTGTTGGGCACCGGCGAGAAGAAGTATCACGATCTCTTCGAGAAGGCCGCGCGAAAGAACCCCGGCAAAGTCGGCATCGCTCTGCGGTTTGACAACGAATTGGCGCATCTTATCGAAGCAGGCAGCGATATGTTTCTCATGCCTTCGCGATACGAACCGTGCGGGTTGAACCAGATTTACAGCCTGCGGTATGGCACCGTGCCTATTGTCCGCGCAACCGGCGGCCTGGATGATACCAT
>PMMO01000046.1 GCA_003162215.1 Ignavibacteriota bacterium | reverse complement strand
CCCGTGGTCTTCATGGTGATAACGGAGCGCGTTGTAACGACGCGGGCCTTGTGGTCGGGCTGTGCGGTACTCATGGTTAGCCTCCTTCCAATTATGAATTGTGGATTGTGTATTGTGTATTCACAATTCACAATTGAATTGTATCTCCCATTCCTCTTCAAACCCCCTTTTGATGCACCCGGCGAGGAAATCTCCATCGACACTGCTTCCGGTGACCTCACGAAGATCCACGGTCTTCTCTTCCATCTCCCGGCGCACGCGGGAGAGCACAGCCGGATCTCCGACGTTGAGGTACTCTGTCAGACGTCTATGTGCCGGGCCGCAGAGTATGGACCCGTGCTGGAGAACGACGTCGCGTTCGCCGTCGCCATATCGCCGCTGGGCGCTCCCCACCAGTTTTTTGCCGCGCCATTCGATTTCGTAGCGTGCTGAACTGGTGAAGCAGGGAATCGAGGAAGCGTGCCGGTACGCCTCCGGAAAGTCGGGCTGCGACTTCTGAAGAGCGACATCGACACCAAACAGATGCAATCCGCGCACCAGNNGCATGACTGATATCATTGTACACTGTAAGGACACTGCGGCGTCCGGTGTACATGACCACGCAATAAGTGAGTTCCTCCGCGTGCAGAATGGCGCGTCCTCCCGTCGGTCGCCGGACGACATCGATGCCCTCCGCCGCACAGCGGCCGAGGTCCAGATCTTCCGGTGATTGATGATGGCCGAGCGAGATCGCCCAGGGTTGCCAGTGATAGAGTCGAAGAGATGGTGGAGACCCGGGACCCGGAAATTCCTGAAGCAGGCGGGCGGATTCCTCGTCGCGGCGCATATTCTCCGCNNCGCGCCACGGAGCGCGCCCGAATTCTCATATCTCCACTCCAGGACAGCGGAGGCGGGATCAGGCACGGAGACGCGGAGCTCCGATGATACCCCGTTTGCTGGCACGGATAAACTCCACGACGTGAACAACTTCGGGGAACGCCATCAAGGTTGACTCTCCCGCGATGGCTTCAAGCGCCTGCGAAACGTTCTTCCCGGACCGGTAGATAAGCTGGTATGCCCGGTCGAGCGCATCAATCGCCTCTCTGGTGAACCCTCTGCGCCGCAGCCCGATGGAGTTCAGACCTTCGAAGACGAGGGGGTCGTTGCCGGCGAGACAATACGGGGGAACATCCTTCGGCACGCGTACGCCCCCCCCGATCATGGCATGGCAGCCAATGTGCGTGAATTGGTGGACCGGCGTGCCACCCCCGATGATCACCCAGTCTTCAACGACCGAGTGGCCCGCCAACATTGCGGCATTGGCCATAATGACCCGGCTGCCGACTTCGCAATCGTGGGCAATGTGCACAAAGCCCATCAGAAAGCAGTCGGCCCCGATCACCGTGCGGCCACCCTCGCCCGTACCACGATGGAGCGCGGCATATTCACGAACGATCGTACGATCGCCGATTTCGCATGTCGACGGTTCGTCTGCGTATTTCAGATCCTGAGGGGCGTGACCGATGACTGCACCGTGATGGATCTTGCAGTCCTTTCCAATGCGCGCCCCGGTGGCAATCAACGCAATGGCGGCAATGCTTGTGCCATCGCCAACCACTGCCCCATCTTCTACGACGGTAAACGGGCCAATCGTAACGTTGTTACCAAGTTGAGCTTTCGGACTGACTGCGGCACGTGGATCAATCTGCGTACTCATAACATTCCGGCATCAGGATGTGGGCTTCTTCGCATCGTTCCTGTCGATAATCGACGCCATCAGATCGGCCTCCGCAACCAGCGTGCCGTCGACATACGCTTTCCCGCTCATTACAGAAATTCGGCTCTTCCGCGTGACCATCTTGAGTTCGAACACCAGCTGATCGCCNNTCGATGATCAACACGCCGGGCATTACCGGTTGGCCCGGAAAGTGCCCTTCGAAGAACGGTTCGTTGACGGTGACATTTTTCACCCCGACCACGCTCTCGTCGATCTTGAAGTCGGTAATCTTGTCAATCAGCAGGAACGGATAGCGATGCGGAAGTATCTTCTGAATCGCGTTTACGTCGAACACCACGCCTTCNNGGACGTGCGGCAAGAATCTGCGCCTTCAACGGGACGCCGATCAAAGCGAGATCGCCCATAAGATCGAGCAGCTTGTGCCTCGCAGGTTCATTCTTAAACCGGAGCGGGCGGTCGTTGAGTGTGCCATGCGTTCCGAGAATGACTGCCTGGTTGATGCCGAGCTTGGTTGCGAGGCGCCCGATTTCATCGTCGGTCAGTTCCCGGTCGACAATGACGATCGCGTTATCCAGATTCCCGCCTTTAATCAGTCCCGCACTGTGGAGCATTTCCACTTCGTGGAGAAAGCAAAATGTTCTGGTAGGAGCAAACTCCGACACAAATTCTTTTTCCAGGTTGAACAGCCCCGTGTGCTGGCTTCCGAGCGCGGGGTTGTTATAGTCCACCATCACGGTGATACGGTAGTCGTCGAGCGGCAACGCAACGATATCGACGCCCTTTTCTTCATTGTGGTACGTGACTGTTTGATCGATGATCAAATAGTCTTTCGGCGCGTTCTGTTTCTCGAACCCGGCTTTGAGCAGAACATCGACATACGGTTTGGCGCTCCCGTCGCCGATCGGCGGTTCGTTGGCATCGAGGTCAATGATGCAGTTATCCACTTCAAGCCCCACCAGTGCCGCCATGACGTGTTCGATCGTGTGGACGCGGGCGTCGCCGATACCGATCGTGGTGCCGCGCGAGATATCCACCACGTGATCCACGTCTGCGGGAATTTCAGGCGATCCGCCCATGTCGATGCGGCGGAATCGAATGCCGGTATCCTCGGGTGCGGGCTGAAATGTCATCGTGGTGACACTCCCGGTGTGCAGACCAACGCCGCTGATGGAGGACGGTTGTTTGATGGTGCGCTGTTGGACGAGCATGGGGGGGAGGCTAAGGTTAAGGTTGAGATTTGGGTTTAGGTTAACAGAGTAAGATCAAGATTGAGTTTTAGGAGGATGCTTCGAGAGCTCCTCGATACGTTTCATGAGATTGCGGACAGTCGCCAAGAGATCAGGGAGTTGCGGGAAGGATCCGTAGATGCGCATCGCTTCGCGGTGAGGATATGCCGGAGTCCCGAAGTAGGTCCCGTTTGCCGTGGTAAGGGAACGGTGCACACCGGATTGGGCGCCGATCTTGACGCCGTCGGCAACTTCGACGTGTCCGGTGAAACCCACCTGGCCGCCAACCATCACATTTTTCCCGATATGTGTGCTGCCGGAGATGCCGCTCTGCGCAGCCATCACGGTGTTCTCGCCGATCGTCACGTTGTGTGCAACCTGGATAAGATTGTCCAGCTTTGTGCCCTTCTTGATGCGGGTCTCTCCCAATGTCGCTCGATCCACTGTCGTATTGGCGCCGATCTCAACATCGTCTTCGATCACGACAATACCCATTTGGGGGATTTTTTCATAGGAGCCGTCAGGTTTCGGCGCAAAGCCAAATCCGTCGCTTCCTATCACTGCCCCCGGTTGGAGAATGCACCGGGATCCAATCCGGCACCCCTCACGAACGCTGACATTGGCGTACAGGAGAGCATCATCGCCGATCTGTACGTCATTGCCCAGCACGGCACAGGGGGCGATCATGGTTCGCGCGCCGACGCGGCATCGCGCCCCGATGACTGCGTGCGGACCAACGCGCACATCGGCACCGAGTATCGCGGTCGGATCGATGACAGCCGTTGGATGGATGCCGGGGGGAAGAGGAGGCTGGGGCGGATGGAACTTCGCCAGGACACGCACAAAACCGACGTAGGGATCGGCCACACGGACGAGCGTCAACGGTGGAAGTTCAGCAGGGCGGTCTTCCACCTTGACTGCAGGACCAACAATCACAGCGGACGCGCGCGTCGTTGCCAGATAGTGCATGTACTTCGGATTGGCGAGGAACGTCAATGCACCTTCCCCCGCCTCCTCGATTTTTGCGACACGGAGAATCTCCTGATCGGGATTCCCTTCGAGCGCCGCACCGAGCAACTGGGCAATGTCCCGGAGTTTCATCCCCTGTGTCCGCTTACTTGCCGAACGACTGCATGCGTGAGATCACCTTCTGGGTCAGATCCAGCTTGTCATTCGAGTACAGCAGGAGGATTTCTCCGCTCTTGTCGAAGATGTAGTCGTATCCGTCTTCCTTGGCGATCTCTTCAAGAACCTTGAAGATCTTGTTCTGGATGGGTTTCATCACTTCGCTTTGTTTCTGGAAGAGTTCGCCGGTCTGGCCGAACTTCTTGTTCCGGAAATCAGTGATCGCCGCATCCATATCGCGAAGTTCCTTTTCCTGATCGGCGCGTACCTGTTCGGTCAGGATCAGCTTCTTCTTGTCGAAGTCGTCGAATTTCTTCTTCCACTCCGTTTGCATCTTCTGCAATTCCGTTTCCCACTGGGCCACCAGGGCATCGAGGGACTTCTGTGCATCGATAGCCTCGGGCAGCGTTTGCATAATGGATTCGGAGTTGATATGCGCGATCTTGCTCTGTCCGAAGGCAATAACCGGGACGCACGCGAGAAACAGAACCACGGCAATCGATTTCATACGAATTCTCCGATGGGTTGCGCCGGTGACCGGGTTTACTTGCCGCGCTTCAGACGATCGATGACCTTGAAGGTGATGTCGTGCGTCGGATCGCCGTAGAGCAGGATCTGGATGGTCTCGGTCTTGTCGAACACGAAACTATACTTCTCTTCTTTTGCGACGGCGGCAATCGCGTTCTTGATGCGCTCGCGCAGCGGTGTAAGCAGTTTTTCTGTTTCGTGGGCAAGTTCACCGTCGTTGCCGAGTTTTGACACACGGTATTCTTCCGCCTTGCGTTGGAACTCGACAAGTTTCTGCTGCTCCGTCTTTTTTGTGGTTTCGGTCAACAAGGCTTCTCTTTTCTGATACTCTTCATAGCGCGCCTGGAGTTCCTTCTGCATGATCTCGAGGGAGTCCTGGATAGGCTTGCCGAGTGCATCGATCTTGCGCTGGGCTTCCTGCGCAGCCGGGAGTTCCTGGAAGATCTTGGCGGAATTGACATAGCCGATTTTCTGATTCTGGGCGAATGCGCCGGTCACGCATGCTGCGACTGCGAGAAGAGCGAAAACGATATTCTTCACGTCTGCCTCTTTCTATTATAGTGTTGTGAGTGAAACTGAAATTGAGAGTTGCTAGAACCCGCGGCCGAACACAAAGTGGAACCGCCAGCCGTCCGCCTTGCCGTCCAGCGGGTATACATCATCAAAACCATAACCATAATCGAATCCGATCATGCCAATGGGGTTGATCTGCAGACGGGCACCCAGGCCGGCCGATCGTTTCAGATCGAAGAAGTCCGCCCGTGAAAACGATTCGTAGACATTGCCACCCTCGGCAAATGCAAGAAGATAAATGGGAATCGGATTGATCGAGACTGCGAAACGGAGTTCAAGGGTTTGCTTCGCCATCGCCCTGCCGCCGATAATGGAGCCACTCGCGTTGCGCGGGCCGACCGATTGATCTTCGTAGCCGCGCAGGGGCGTGGTCGAGATGTAGCCAAGGCCGGTTCCGCCCATAAAGAAGAGGTCCACCGGTTGGACATACGAATCCTTGTAGAACGTCGCGATATAGCCGTACGTTGAATTCAGATAGAGTGCCAGCTTGCTGGAATTGAACAGCGGGAGATACCACTCGCCGCTAAACACCCATTTATGGAAATCGATAGTGCCGGGGAGCAAGGGTCCGCCTGACATCTGAATCGACAGCGACACATTCGAACCGGTAGTCGGGAAGATCGGGTTGTCGATGCTGTTGCGCGAAATTATCTGGGTCAAGCTCACCTGTGTGGATCGCCCTTCCCGGTAGATGCCGGCGCCGTCGCGCACCTCGTTCACCTGGGCATCGATAATCCAATCGCCACGGAAGTAGTCATCAGGCCACCTGAACCGACGGCCGATGCGGATGGATCCGCCCGTCCGCTCGTAGTCAAACGTGTAGACCTGCCGCGTATCAAACAGCGTCACACCCATGAGTGTCGGCGTGTCGAAGAGCCACGGTTCGGTAAACCCGAGGGTAAACGTGCGATAACGCGATCCTTCCCCAAACATCCACTCAAAGTTGAGTATCTGTCCCGCTCCACCCGAGAGCGGTTCGCTAATCGAGAAGTTGTTGATCGTGAAACCTAATGCTCCCGTGACGCCGAACGCTCCGCTATACCCGACCGATGCGTTGATGTTATCGCTGGACTTCTCTTCGACCTCATAGGTAAGATCCACCGTTTTTTCATCCAGCAGGGCGTAGTCGGGTTTGATCTTTTCCGGGTTGAAGTAATTGAGCTGAGACAGCTGGCGGATACTGCGGACGATTGCCGCGCGGCTGAAGTAGTCCCCAGGCCGGGTGAACAGTTCCCGCCGGATGACCTTTTCCTGTGTCTTCGTGTTTCCTTTAATGTTCACGTGCGCAAGTTTGAACTGGTTCATCTCGTACACGCTGATCTGGATGTCGATGCTATCATCGGCAACACGGCTTTCTTTCGGTTCGAGATTGAAACGAAGGTACCCGTTGTCGAGATAGAGCGATGCAACATCTGTCTGATCTTCGTTGCCGCGAAGGTTCCTCTCAAACTTCTCGGAATTGTAGATTTCACCCGGAAGAATATTAAGACGTTCGTTCAGGACAAAGTCAGGGTATACCGTATTCCCCTGCCACGTAATATGCCGGATCTTGTACTGCGCACCTTCGTTCACGCGCATGTGGATGAACATGTCCTCTTTGTCCTGGCTGTACCAGATTGAATCGGACAGTATTTGCGCGTCGCGATAGCCGTGCTTCCTGTAGAACTGCATGATCTTGGTTTTGTCTTCGCCGTACTTCTTCTGATCGAATTTCGCCGAAGACCAGAACTTCCACCAATGACTCTCGGAAGTTTCCTCCATTGCGCCGCGGAGGTCGCCGTCGTCAAACGCCGAGTTCCCGTTGAACGCGATGCTGCTGACGGTGACCTTTTTCCCTTCGTCGANNCTTCCTGATATCGTCGGCGCTCAGTTCGTCATTCCCTTTGATCTCCAGGCGTTCGAAGCGCGGGAATTCCATCACCTTAATCAGCAGGAAAGCCCCATTGCCCACTTTCCGATCGATGGAAATCTGCACATCCTCGAAGAGACGGAGGGACCAGAGTTTCTTGATGGCATGGCCGACCTGGTCGCCGGGAGTGGCAATCTCGTCTCCCACCTTCAGACCCGAATTGGCAATAATCGCAGCCGGGTCAGCCAGAGAGTTTCCTTCCACGGCGAGGCCGAGGATTTTGTAGACCTCCTGGGGAGGNNGAGGTTTGCGCTTGGAGATGGAGCGAAACAGAGAACAGGATGCCGATGGCCGCCAGCACAGACGCTTTCTTCTTCATAATGATCAGGGTCCTACAACACTCTTGAGGATTTGACTGAGACTTCCCTTTTTCTTCTTGGGCTGTTGCACTTGCTCGCTCACCATGCCAAAACGTCGTTCGCGACTTTGATATGCAATGATCGCCTCATACACATCCGGCCGACGGAATGCAGGCCANNTCGGTGTAGGCCAGCTGCCAGAGTAGAAAGTTGCTAAGCCGCAATTCACCGCTCGTGCGCACCAGAAGATCCGGATCAGGCGCTTCGTGCGTCTGAAGATGACTTGTCACCGTCGCTTCTGTGATATCGTCCGGGCGGAGTTGCCCCTCCGCCACCTTGTGCGCAATAGCTTTGACTGCTGCGGTCAGTTCCCAACGTCCACTGTAGCTCAGCGCGAGCATCAGGGTCAGCCCGGAATTCTCGGCTGTTTTCGCCGCGGCGTCACGAAGCTCCGCCTGCACCTCTTCCGGCAGCGCCCGAATGTCGCCTATCGTGCGCACACGGACGTTGTTGCTGTGGAGACGGTCCGACTCGTCGCGAAGTGCGGAGAGGAGGAGCCGCATCAGCATCGATACTTCTTCCTGAGGGCGCTTCCAGTTTTCGGTGGAAAACGTGTACAGGGTGAGATACTCGACACCCAGCTGACCGCACACCTCAACGATGTCGCGGACGGATTCTACCCCTTCACGATGACCGGCGATACGGGGGAGTCCCCGCTGTTTTGCCCATCGACCGTTGCCGTCCATAATAATGGCAATATGTCGGGGAATCTCCCCTGACGAACGAAGTCGCTCCTGATGCTTCTTGTCTTCGCCCGACGCTTCCCGCGGACCCCTGGTCAACGAATGCACTCTCCCATCGAAGGTAGTCGTGTTCCACCCGAGAATTGAAGACGGCTGGAAGAAAAATGTAACGGTTTTCGGCTGGAAAGTCAAATTTGACTTTCCCTGCCCTTTCAGGTATATTTTTTGCTTCAACACACTGAGGATCCCCTATGGCGGCCGTCCCGAACATGTCTGGGATGATGAAGCAAATCCAGAAGATGCAGGAGCGCATGACGCAGGTACAGGAAGAGCTTGAGCATAAGACCGTTGTGGGCGACGCCGGCGGCGGCATGGTGAAGGCCACCGCCAATGGCAAACAGCGCCTCACGGCAATCGCCCTTGAAAAGGAAATCATCAATCCCGATGAACGGGAAATGCTTGAGGATCTCATCCTGGCTGCCGTAAACAAAGCCATCGAGGAATCTCAAAAACTCGCCCAGGACGAGATGTCAAAAGTCACCAGTGGCCTCCTCCCGAACATTCCGGGCCTGAACCTGCCGGGGATGTAACGTGCTCTACACGTCAGAAGCATTGCAGCAACTTATCGAGGAATTCTCCCAGCTGCCCGGCATCGGTCGCAAGACGGCGCTTCGTCTTGCACTCTACATGCTGAAACGCCCGCGGGAAGACGTCGTGAAAATGGCCCGCGCGCTCGTCGACGTCAAGGACCGCATCACGTCCTGTTCCGTCTGCTGCAACATCACCGAATCGGATCCCTGCCCGATCTGCTCCAGTACGAAAAGGGAGCGGGAAACGCTATGCGTCGTTGAAGAGCCGAGTGATGTCATTGCTCTTGAAAAAACCAACGAATTCCGCGGGTTGTACCATGTGCTCGGTGGTGCACTCTCGCCGCTCGACGGCATCGGACCGGATGATTTGAAAATCAGGGAACTTCTCCAGCGCTTCCCGGGAGACATTAGCGAGGTGATCCTGGCCCTCAACCCGACTGTCGAGGGCGAAGCAACCACGATCTATCTCACAAAGCTCGTGAAACCGCTGGGCGTGAAAGTCACACGGTTGGCCAGGGGGATTCCTGTGGGGGGAAATCTGGAATTCGCCGATGAGGCGACGTTGTCAAGGGCGCTCGAAGGAAGGATCACTTTGTGAACCGCCGCACGGAGAGAAATGGCTCTCTTTGGAAATTCCGCGTAGCGATCTTCTCCACCTCTCTGTGCCTCTGCGGTGTTCTCTGTGCTGTACTCCAGGGATGCGGTCTGTTTGAACCGCGTGACCCGGAAGAGCCTTCACAATCAAGCCTGAATTTCAAACCTCCGACCGAACCGTCGATCGTGATCGACAATCTCCAGAGTGCGATCGAGCAAAAAAACGTCGCGAACTACATCGGCTGTTTCGCCGATCCGGCCAAGGGGAATCCCCCCTTCGTCTTCACACCCTCCCCCGAAGCAGCCGGACTGTACACCGCCGCACTCGAAGCGTGGACACTCAACGACGAACAATCCTATTTTCAGAATCTCATCGCGCGCAGCGAAACACAGGCGTTTTCCAGTCTCTCGCTGACACCAAAGGGGTCCACGGTCTCCGCCGATTCGGTCGTGTACGGTTACGATTACACGCTGGTGTTCGATCACAATGACCCGAGTTTTCCAAAAACCGCGCGGGGCACGCTGCAGTTCACTCTGCGGGTGAGTCAGAGCAATTTCTGGGTGATTCAGCGGTGGACGGATTTCAAAACCACGGACGATATTTCGTGGAGCCATTTCAAGGGGAAGTTCAGCAATTAGGGAAAGCAGAAGGACGCAAAGGAATGAGAACGAACGCAGAGGGGCCATGCACACGCGTGATGTGTGCAGGATTCCTTCTCTGCGGCGTCCTCTGCCTCCCGGCATGCATGAACCCTTTCGCGCCGGGATGGGATAACGCACCGGCGGAGTCTACATGCAACCCGCAAACGGTGGAGGGCATGTTCCAGTGCTTTCAGGCGGCATACACGTTTCGCGACACAACGGTGTACGGACAGCTGCTCGATCCGGAGTTTGTGTTCGTGTACCGTAACTATGACCTGGGCATCGACGTGACATGGGGGCGTGACGATGAACTCCGTACGACGTTCGGGCTGTTCCAAAATGCCCAGAAACTCGACCTCATCTGGAACAACATCATCACCACCACTGCAGAATCCACGAGCGTCAACATCGTCCGCGGATTCAACTTGACGCTGGTGTTCAATCCCAGCGACATCGAACGCATTGACGGATCTGCAAACATCACCTTCCGCCGCACCCGGATTAACGATCCGTGGAAAATCATACGGTGGAGGGATGAGTCGAATTTCTAGCGAACACGCGCCCTCTCAACGTACACCATGAGCCTGTCCTACACCATCCGCGAAAGCTTCTCCGGTTTCCGGCGGACCAAAATTTCGAGCACGCTCTCTGTGATGACCGTGTCTGTTGCACTGTTGCTGCTAGGGTTGTTTGCGATCGTCACCATTCACGCAGAGCGGTTTCTGGAACAGTTGCGCAGTCGCGTCGAACTGGAAGCATTCTTGTTTGAACCAGTCACAGGCATCATCGTGGACAGCCTGGGACAGGTTGTTGCATCCTTTCCGGAAGTGGATAGCGTCGTCTATGTCTCGAAAGCCCAGGCCGCCGAAATTTTCAAGAGGGAGTTTGGTGAAGACATCCTGAGCGTCCTCGATTTCAACCCGCTGCCTCCCTCGCTCAAGGTGTACCTGAAAGATGGCTTCAAGACCTCCGGTCATGTGGAGTCTTTTGCAGCACGGTTGCGATCACTGCGCGAGATCGAGAATGTCGTCTACCGCAAAGCGATACTCGAGGTCATCGATCAGCGTGCCGCAACCGCTCACAATATCACCCTGGCCCTCGGTGTTTTGGTGGGGTTGTCAGCAATCATCCTTGTCTCGAATACGATCCGTCTCGCAATATACGCGAAGCGCAAAATGATCCGGACAATGGAACTTGTCGGTGCGACCCGAACATTCATCCGCCTTCCTTTTCTGCTCGAAGGCATCTGGCAGGGACTTCTTGGTGGCGGGATTGCCGCAGGGATTCTCTACCTCATTATTACCTATGGACTCAAGCTTCTTTCGCCCGAGCTTGCCGAGTACGTCCGGATGGAACCGGTGTTTTATGGCCTGGTNNTGCTGGGTTTCATCGGCAGCCTGATTTCCGTAGTGCGGTTCATCAGTCCGGGAAACGGCAGTTGAGGTTGCACTACTATTCCATCTTTTGTACTTTGTGGCATCAATTGTCACTCATCCCGTTCACAGCATTCCTGTCCGTTCACCTCACCACGATCCCGGTTCCCACTATAGCAGAGAGCGGCATCTATGAGAAGAACAACATCATTCCTCACCAGCTCGGTCGGCAGGAAGCTGATCATGGCGCTGTCCGGACTTTTTCTCTCCAGNNTCTTCCTGTTCAAATGCGACAAGGGCCGCGAGTTTGATGCGTACGCCGAATTCATGGCGACATATCCTCTTCTACGCCCGCTGGAGATCGTTCTGTTTGCCGGATTCCTTCTCCATGCATTCATCGGCATCTGGCTCTGGTTGATGAACCGTCGGGCCCGGCCGGTAAAGTATCATCTGCACAAGACCGGCGAAACCAGCGATCTCTCTTCACGCATCATGTGGGTAACGGGATTTGTCATCGCCGCGTTCCTCGTGCTCCACATCGAAGCGTTCTTTTTCACCTCCCGGTTCATCACTCCCGAGCGGAGCATGTATGAGATCGTCGCGGAAGCATTCAAGAATCCGTGGACCGATGCATTGTACATCGTGGCCCTGTTCTTTCTTGGCTACCACCTGTTTCACGGATTCCAATCGGCGTTCCAGACATTCGGCTTGCGGCATGCGCGGTACAAGCGCCTGATCGACTGGGTGGGGGCAATTTTCTGGCTGCTCATTCCCCTCGGATTCGCCGCGATGCCACTCTATTTCTATTGGGGCAAGTAAGGAACCACCGCCATGACACTGA
>PMMO01000008.1 GCA_003162215.1 Ignavibacteriota bacterium | reverse complement strand
ACCTCGGGACAACCCGCAACGCATCATTGGACACGGCCCTGATCCATATCTGCGACCTTCCAGACACCGCCTTCCTTTACCAGCGAGACGTTGGTCTTATATACCACATTCCCGCCGCTAAGCACTTTGACCGAGACTTTGGCCGTATCGCCGGTGACAGTCGCCTTGCTGACCTCGACAGAGCCCTTCGGGTCGGGTGCCGGCAGCGACTTAGCCCACGCGGCTTTGTTCTTGAAATTGCTCTGGACGTTCTTTGCCATCAAGGCCCAACTCGTGGCCGCGTCCTACTTCACTATTGCCGCCCATAGAGTCTTTGCCGCTTCCTCGGGAGTCTGAGAGCTGCTGCCTCCCCCACCGTACCCGGCCAGCACNNATCGACAAGATGCATACCAGTACAGCAAACTTCCTCATCGTAACCCTTTTGACTCGTACGCCTCCTCCAGCACCGACAGCTTATCATGACCATGAGCCTCCAAGCTCACCAGAGAAGTTGCGTGTGTCGGGGGTTTCATTGGAGCGGACATTTTTGGAGCGGGAAACCCGGCTAGTCGAAACTACACACATCGGCCATTACCATTAAACGCGTGTCGTAGTGCACGATTGTAAGAACATCTTCCGAATTTCATCATAAATAGCGCATGCAGTTACAGCGGCTGCAATCCGTAACCGTTCACCGAAGGATAGGGATGAAAGATATCATACATCCGAGCCCCGAGTGCTTCCGGAGGAACTTGAAACGTCACTGGTGAGCCGTAGCCAGAGTAATGACAAGCCGTGGTCACCGTGAGAGGAAGGTTGCCCTTTGATGTGGGATTCAGCAATCTCCAGACTGAGCTGTAGCTCTCCAAGGGAGATCCGTTCTTATTGACTTCGAAGACATCGCTGATTCTGGCGTTTTCAACACTCCTGCTCAAGGCAGTACCGGGTTGTATCCTCACTCCCTGCGATTTCCACAGCGCGGCAGGATTAATGTCACAAGCTATTTTTATCGAGTTTGAATCGCTTGAAACTATTCGGAAGTTAGTCGCGTTTTTCACGACCCAAGTTAACGACAAAGGCGAAAGGGCAGCGGTCTTTTTCCACCCGTTACCGGTGTTGAAGTAATCGTACCCCTTGAAATAATAGTGGGTCACGTTCTCGTCAACACCTGTGATTACCCTCCCGGATATTTCGAACTTCGAAATGGGCTCACCCGTGTCCGTTTTTGCAAAAACACCCGAGGATGTTCTGTCTGCGTAACGCCCGTCCGACTGCGAGGCTTTGATAGTACCTGTCACCTCCACCGTCTTGATAGTTTCGGTTTTCTGAATACAATTATCGAGAATTCTCTTGGCGTTCTTTTCCGCCGGCGTCAAATCACTTCCGCATCCGGCAGCCCAAAACACTATGAAAGCGATTGCAATGGTGAACGCTAATAATGATATTTTCTTGGTCGTGTCTCTGGATGCCACGCCTTTTCTCCCGTTGCCATTACTGGTGGATCGAAAACTAAACTCGTTTCTGCTACTTCTTCTTCATTGCCGTTTCTCCGTAACGGGGCTTCCCCGAGGTCACCGTCACACGCTTAATATTGGATGTAGTGTATCCATCCATGATGAAGTAACAGTAGTTGGTTGAACTCGTGCCCGGATTCACGACAACGGATTCCAGGAGNNACTTCAGTTCCTTCTCCAGTTGCGCCTGTGCTATGACGCCCGGAGTCGTGCCATCAGTGAAATATATGGTGAAGAGGTACCCTACACCGAGGGTCGGGCTAGAGGAACCGTTGTCTATCACGAATGAAGCGTAAGTCCTTACACCTCCTAGTTTGTCAGTTCGAAAGTCGACCCAGCTGTACACATCCTGCATAGCCTTTGTAACCGAGTTGGTCTTGGCAGGAATCGTTAGAGTGACTTTTATCTTGCCGAGAGTGGCTGTATAGGTCACCGTTCCATTACGCTGGCTTGTATTTGTGCCACAACCTACACCGCAGGCGAGAACGCCGACTAGCAGAAAAAAGCAGATGCCAAGCCTTAACAGCTTCAACTAGCCTCCAACGATGTTGCCTTGCTGCCGCTAGTCGGATTCTACATGCGCCCGAAACCAGAGACAACTTGGAGTGAGGGAAGGAATGGTCTCATAGAATGTGACGTGGAGCGGGAAAGGCGACTCGCTATTAAGGCGACATCGATTAGTGCCAGACAACAAGGCTCTTCGCACCATCAATCTTCCCTAGTCTTCGACGCCGATTCATCAGTAACAGAGGGTTGAGCTTTCTTGTTAAGTCATCTATCCCATACCCGTTGGTCGTAGCGGCACGCGATGGAATCCTGACCCCGCTTTTAGATAGAATGTAGGCAGCAAACGGCAAGGGGGTCTCTGGGAATGCTCTCTTATGGGATGAAATCAAAGACCCTAGTTCTCGTGGTGCTTCTACTGGTCACGGCCTTCCTACTCACGCAGGCGATAGCGTCACACGCGTNNTCACCTCTATCACTCCATCCAGCGCCACAACTGGAAGTGACCTTATTCCCCTCATGCTCTCAGACGGCACGCCCGCCGTCAAAGACGCTGTACATGGTATCCCTGCTACCTTGACCGGGACTCCGACGACAGCAACTCTTCTGGGCGTTACTGCTCCTGTGATTAGTCCGAGTGCGTATGCTTCCTGCTCGTTCCCCACGGCTTCACTCGGCATTACTCCTGGTATGCCGATTTCGATGATTTTTGCGGTGAATACTTCGTGGGCAGGAGATGATGGACAATTTCACATAATATGCATGGACAGGAACGAGGTCAATGGTATTTCCAACGGCTTTGAAATGGTGAAGGAATACTATTACGTCAATGGCCGCTGTCTTGATTATGTGATGGTCGCTGTGTGGGGCGGCGAGGTTGGTTCACCCTACAAGATGACGATAATCCCCGTTGACGCTACCAACTGGGCAGCGAACACTACGCACATAATCGTTGCCGCCGTAGATGCTGATAACAATCAGCGCATATTTTTGGATGGGGTCGAAGGATTTGAGGCCACCGAGGTTAGTGGTGGTTCCTATGCACGGGAAACAGCGTTGGGAACCAGCATGTATTTCGGCATACATGATGACGGACAATTGCCCATCGACGGCCGAATCCTGGGCGCGGTCTATCGCGGCCTTNNTCGGAACCGCAGACTTTCACAGTCAACAACCCGGTGCCAACGCTCACCTCTATCACTCTATCTAGCGTCAGAAACGGGAATCCTGATGTGCCCCTATCTCTCGTAGGGACCAACTTCGTGCCCACCTCTGTAGTCCAGTGGAACGGGACGCCGCTTTCCACCACCTATGTTGACGCCACAGACGTCAACGCCACAATCCCGGCGGCAGACTTGAAGACTGCGGGGGTATTCTCGGTAACCGTGTCTAACCCGGCTCCCGGGGGAGGGACATCGGAACCGCAGACTTTCACAGTTGTTCCAGCATCCTCCTTCTACTTCGCTGAAGGCTATACCGGAACAAACTTCCAGGAATATCTATGCCTCAGCAACCCGAACACTACTATCGCCACTGCTAATGTCACTTACCTGTTCAGTGACGGCACCACCAAGGCCGCGAGCTACTCCGTACCTGCTACCGGGCGCTACACCGTGAACGTAAATAGCGAGGTGGGCGCAAACAAAGAGGTGTCAATGAAGGTACTCTCCGACACCGCCAACCTGGTTGCCGAGCGCCCCATGTACTTCAACTATCAAGGTGTCTGGACGGGAGGCTCCGACGCCATCGGTGCAACCGCCCCCAGCACCAGCTGGTATTTCGCAGAAGGCTCTACCCTCCCCAACTTCGACGAGTATGTGACGGTCTTGAACCCGGGTGACACGGCTGCCAGTCTCACCTTCCGCTACATGGTGGAGGGCGCAGGAGAGCAGGACGTCACAGGCTCGGTGGGGGCACACTCGAGGGCGACCTTCAACACGCGCAACCAGATAGGGGCCAACAAGAACGCCAGCCTGCTCCTGTCATCGGACCAGGCCGTGGTGGCCGAACGCCCCATGTACTTCAACTACCACGGGGCATGGACAGGGGGACACGACGTGGTCGGTGCCAACTCCCCCAATACGGCGTGGTACCTTGCTGAAGGAACAACACGAGGCGGCTTCGAGGAGTGGCTGTGCCTGCAGAACCCGGGCAGCTCCCCCGTCACCGTCAATGCACGCTACCTCTTAGGCCCGGGGCAGGGAGACCCCGTCAACAAGTCTTACACGGTCCCCGCCCAGCAGCGACTCACGGTATCTGTTAACACCGAGATAGGACTTGAGAAGGACGACTCCATACAGCTAACCTCTACGGGGAGCTTCATAGCCGAGAGACCCATGTACTTCAATTATCAGAACAAGTGGACGGGCGGACACGACGTGCTGGGGGCAAACAGCCCGGCAACCACCTGGTTCTTTGCCGAAGGGACTACCAGGGCGAACTTCGACGAGTGGCTCTGCCTGCAGAACCCGGGCAGCAGTGATGCCCACGCTACCATCACCTACTACACAGCCTCCGGACAAGCCATCAACAAGAGCTGGACCGTCAGTGCCAACTCGAGACTGACCGTCAGCGTGAACTCAGATGTCGGTGCCAACCAGGACATATCCGCCAAGGTGTTATCGGACCAACCGATCATCGTTGAGCGCCCGATGTACTTCAACTACAACGGTGTCTGGAACGGAGGGCACGACGTGGTGGGGTTTGTGCCCCGGTAGACAGGACATAAACAGAAAGATGGAAGGCGTCCGAATACAGGGCGCCTTCTCTCTTTGTAGACATCAAGGTGTAGGCAAAACCAGTTTAAAATGTTGGGAGGCCCACATAGGGAAATCTCGGATCAAACACATCAGATGAATAGGCTCTTCCCTTAGCGCTCGATAATAGGCATTGTCGTGCCTTTTCGTCTTCATTGATGCCAGTGTCTTTTGGACGCTGCCTTACGTCTCAAATGGATCTGAGGTGCTCGCAACCAGCAAACTGTTCGCGCAGCCCGATTGGACCCTGTCACAAAGGAGCGGCCTGCAAATCGGACGAACCCATCCCGATTGTGATCCTGTCCACATCCCAAAGAAACTCACAATCCTAGATGTATTTGCCCACATTACCGCTGTTAGCCTCGAGACTAATTAATACAATACTGGCGAACAGCCAACCCGCTCGACACTCTTTACTTTCTTCATCACTTCTATTTGTCGAGCGCTCTTCTTAATTCTTACACTAACCAAAAGAAGTACTTTCAGGAAAATGAACGATATAGATAAAGAAAGAAGCCCGCGCAAGAGTAACCTGTAAAAGTCACCAGCTTACCGGACAGTGCCATCCGACCCTCCGGTAGATTCTAGCCTCTCTAGGCCGCCTTTTTCACCTCCTTCTTTTCCGTGTATCTGGCGATCTCTTTCTTGCCTGTCGTGAACGTCTCATAGGGCTTGCGGCCCTGGTTGCGATAGCCTCTGTGAGGCCGTTCCCCATTGTAGTGGTCGGTCCACTTGTCCAGGTCCTTCTGAAGCTCTTCTACCGAGCCGTAGAACTTCTTGCGGAAGGCCTCCCGGAAGAACTCGTCCAGCACGGTGCGGTTGAACCGTTCGACGAAACCGTTGGTCCTGGGAGTGCCCACCTTGGTGAAGCGGTGCTCGATGTCGTTCAAGGCCAGGAACAGCTCATAGGCATGGTCCTCGGGCTTTCCCCTGAACTCTTTGCCGTTGTCGGTCAGCACGGCGTTGATCGCGATGCCCTCCCTTAAGAAGAAGGGAAGCACCCGGTCGTTCATCATGTCTGCCGCGGTGATGGCGATCTTCGATGTGTAGAGCTTGGCGAATGCGAAGGAGCTGTAGGTGTCGACGACGGCCTGCATGTAGAGCCTTCCCACGCCCTTGAGCGTGCCCACGTAGAACGTGTCCTGGCACAGGAGATAGCCCGGGTAGAGCGTCTCCACGTGCCTCTCCGCGAACTCGGGGTTGTGCTTCTCGAGCAAGCGTATCTGCTCCTCAGAGAGCTTGAAGCCCTTGGTCGAGCTCTTCTCCTCCAGGGCGAGCATCCTCTTGTAGCGGGTCTCGAGTTTGTTGCGTATCCAGACGTTTCTCACCGTGGTTGCCGAAACGACCTTCTCGCGCAGTGCCATCTCGTCCGAGATCCTCAGCTGCCCCCAGGCGGGGTGCTCGGTGGAGAGATCTACGATCTCGCGCTCCAGCTCAGAGGGGATCTTGTGCGGCGTTGACCCCGGGATAGGAGCCTTGTCCAAGAGGGCATCCAGACCTCCGGTCTGGAACGCCCTCTTGATCTCGTAGAACTGGCTCCTGGAGTAGCCCATCAGCCGGCAGGCCACCGAAACGCTCTTCAGTTCCTGGGCCAGTTCTAGCATCGAGAGCTTCCTCTGTGCTACCTTCTCATTTGCAGTCATTCGTTTCTCCTTTCAAGTAGTCTTGCCGTTTTGGCGAACAACAATTCTACCGAAAGGGACGGATGACTGCTTTGCTGTTGAGGATGTTAGAAAGTGTCCTGGGAGCTAGTGACTAATACANNCCGGGAGGGTTCCTCCCGGACCGGACCCGGCCCTGTCACTAATTATTGAGGGAGTGATGGATCCAGGTTAGGCGGCGGTCCCATTACGGCGGATCAGGTCTAGAGGTCTAATAGGGACCGTGGCCGGGTGATCACACGGGGCGA
>PMMO01000054.1 GCA_003162215.1 Ignavibacteriota bacterium | reverse complement strand
GGTGATGTCATGAGTAATGGTAAAATTCTCACCCGCGATGATGTCACCTCCAATAAAGATCCCTCCGTAATGAATGATATGGAATCCGGGGCCGAATTGCGCTTCGGGGCCTATATCAATCCCCCATTTCCCGCGGACATGATGGCGTAGCATCAACAAGAAAGGCTTCAGGAACAATCTGACAGCAAAAGGCTTCGTCCGCAGCCATTGGCCCATGCGGTGTGCCACAACAGCCTGGACCCCAGGACTTCGGAGGCACGCGAAGACTCTTCTCGCCCTGGAACCCTTGGCAAACCAATACGCTTTTTGGAGATCCTGTTTCAGCATTTCACCCGCACGACACATCTCATCTGCAAAGATACCGTACTCCCCCAGTTTCATAGGTGCGCGTGGGTCGTCGAGTAGGATGGTATCGCAGAATCACCCGGCAACTCACCGACTCCTACTTCAATTCATGAGATCTGTTGCCTGATGGATACTAATGAAAAACCTCCCCAATCCATCCCTCCGAACAAGAGAGATTCTCCGCTCATTGCTCCATCACGTCACCACCCAAGGACGTTCTATGGCATGATGATACGGCAGCCAATCGGGATTGTCAAGCAGAGAAGGAGATTAATAGAGGGGTTAGACCGCGGCGTTAGTTATTTCCTCGCAGTTCACGGCTGACATGCAGCGTGGCACTCATCTGCGGTGACTGACGGAGCGTTTGGTACACTACGCAATAACGCTCAGTGAGGCTGATGAGCTTGGAGAGTTGCTCTTCAGGAGCATCAGTATCAAGATCGAAATGCAATCGGATTCGTTGAAATCCTACGGGGGTCTCTTTTGAAACTCCCAACGTGCCTCGGAAATCCAAATCACCTTCTGCCCGTACCACCGCATCACGGAGGCCAATATCTAATGCGGTGGCCACCGACGCAAGGGTCACGCCAGCGCATGCAACGAGCGCTTCTAGAAGCATCTCGCCTGAGCAAACGCTCATCCCGTTTCCTCCGGTATCCGGATGGAGCCCCGCTTCGACAAGAGCTTTGCCCGTTTGAATGTTGCAGGTGACTCCTTCGCCGATCCTACCTTGTGCTTTGAGAGTGATGAGGGCCGTAGTTGGCTGGTTGCGATATCGCTCTTTAATGGGTTTTTGTATTGAACGAAGTTCTTCTGCATTCATGGATTTCTCCCTCAATGTTATTTTCCGCGGCCTGCTATGTCAATGATAGTCGAGTAGTGACGAAGGACTTCGGGGAGCTATTACTTTCGTGCTGCCTTTAGAAGACGCCAGGCGCCGAATCCAAACCCAAGGGCAAGGAGAGGAAAGGCCACTGCGCCGATATACGTCCCTTGGCCACCGGATTGAATCACGGTCAGTCCGTGAGTGACGACGAGAAGCCGTATCGTGTAGAAGATGAAGAACGCGCCGATGATCCCCAGAATCAATGCCAGAAGGCGATAAGCCAATGTTCGTGTTTGCCTATTTAGCCCCATGGTACCCGGATCCTTTCCTTTCAGTAGTGACCCCATAAACCGCATTTTCACAAACCCGATGCTGTGGCAGTATATGTTTAATTTCCACGGATTTGTTTCATTTCTTCCAGCATTCTAATGATTTTGTCTAATTTGTCTACCTCAAGCGTGTTCAGCTTTATTGCCAAAGCCTCTATTTCCAGCTTTGCATCCACATTAGTTTGGTAATCAGCTTGTGCTTGCATCCTGTCTCTATCGTTTTGCCTGTTTTGAGCCATCATAATAATAGGCGCAGCATAAGCTGCTTGCGTTGAGAAAACAAGATTGAGTAATATGAAAGGATAAACATCCCAATGATACATATAGCCCACAAGGTTTAGTCCCATCCACAGCAACACCAAAACTGTTTGAATGATAATGAATCTCCATGAACCCATACCATTAGCCACTGAATCGGCTAAACGATCACCGACGCCAAGTGTTTCATTATGTTGTTCATGCCAATTCTTTTGAATTGTCCTGTTCGTTGAATTGTGTTTAGACATGGTATTCGTTTCCGGTTTCAAGAGTCAAGCAACGGTGGCCTTGATATTTCGGGCCGTCAAGAAAAAACCCCGACTGGACGACCGGGGCTCGTTGCCTGAGAAGTAGAACGGTTTTTACTTTGTCTCTTCAGTCTTCATCATGCCCTTCACCTGTTTATCGGTCAAAGTCATGTTGTGAGCTTGAGTGCAGTCGTCTTCTGTTCCTTCTTTGTTTCTGCCTTCTCCTGTGCAAAAGTGGTTGTCGCAAATGTGAATGCTAACACCACTACAAGCAGGCCCGCGGTGATCTTCTGGAACATAGCAAGCTCCCTTGTGACATGTTAACGTAAGGGTGCCTCAAGTGAACGTACTGATACTGTCTGTTAAACGACAATCTCATCCTTTTCGTTCCTCATTCGGCCGGTGATGGCACGCGGGGTTGATCGGTACATCTCAAACACCCACGGAAACACAAGAGGATAATCAAGGGATTCTCCTGTCACATGCAATCGATTAGAGCCAATGGTGAACTCCCTCTGTAGTGAGTCGAGCAGATCGGAGACAGTTGCCGCAATATCGCTCTCGTCCCACGAATGATTCAAAGGAGCCTGGGGAGAAACGACGAAGCAGGGATACTTGACTTGGAAGTGTATCCTTGAACCGACGTGCAAGTTGAATATCGTGCGCTTGCACGGTTTAATTCATGTTTCGTGATTTGGAAAATACTTGCCTGCCTCTAATCGATAATTCACCCCTATTCTCTCATCACGGCAATACAGTCCACCTCGATGAAAAATAGTAACATTGATCAGTACTATATCGACCCCAGGTCCGGCAGATTGCCGGACCTTGCGTTTCTACATCAGTTGATTACGTTTTGGCCTGCAACCGCTTAAGAACATCCAGCATCGCCGGAGAAACATCCGTGTGGTGATGGACGACCTTCCAGTTGCCCGCTTCGCGGCGATAGATGTTTGTGACGCGATGGTCCAATGTAACCTGCTGTCCGGCGAACGTAGCCTGCCCACGCTCGACACCCAGTTCATAGGCCAGATCCCCTGTGACCTGAATTATCTGATCATCCAGTTTTATCCGCCCCTCTGAGGCGATCTGGGCCACTTGCTGAAATGATTCTCGGACTTTGTCCCAACCGACTTGCCGTCCGGCGATCGGATGCATGGCCGTGACGGCCGTGCCGTGCGACCAGATGTCTGACAGTGAACCGGCATCCCCATTGGCCATGCGGTTTATCGCTGCGTAGAATTGTTCTGATGCTTTGCGAACTTCATTTTCTGCTGACATACGCTATTCTCCTTAAATGAACAGGGCGTGACTCGTGATGCATCACGCTATTGTGTANNCACGTCCTCTCTTCGACCTTGTACAGGTATCAACTGGTGCCTTGACTGCGACGATTTACTTTTGTTTGGCTGTCAGCACTTTCACGTCAGGCTTGCTGACAACTCCGGCTTTATCCATAGCTTCCTTCAGCTTGGGATTGGCCATGAATGCGTCTACCGCTGCAGCGTTCGGGAATTCTCCGATGATGGTGACCATGTTAGGATTGCTTACATCAGCATAAACGCCCGATACTTTGAACCCTGCCTGTTTGCGGTTGGGTTCGTCCGCATCGTACCCCTTTCGCCACGCGCTATACTCCTTCACTTCGTGCGTGATAATAACTGCAACCTTTTCGTGATGGGCCGGTTTCTTCGTTGCTCCTTGCGCCGACGTGCCGATGGATAGACAGAGCGCCATTCCGACGACGAAAAACAAATATCTGTTCATGTGTGACTCCTTTATGATGGTGTTGTGTTATTTGGTGAATCATAAAATGCTGTGACGCGTCAAGTGATGTCAGGGCCACTTCTCCTCCAGGGTTTCTGATCCCCGAAAAGCCTTTCATGATTATCGGCCTATCAGGATCATCCCACGGGGGGATATCCCGTCATCCATGGGGTTGGATGTTCTGGTTGATCCGGAAGAGATTGTTCGGATCATACTTCATTTTCAGTTTCACGAGCCGATCATAATTGCTTCCATACGCCAACCGCACACGCCCCTGCTCTTCTTGCGTCAGGAAGTTCACGTAAACGCCACCCGTTGCAAATGGTGTTGCCGCCTGGAACAGCTCACGTGCCCAAGCTATGCATTTTGTGTCATTCGCAGGGTTGTCCCAACGCCCATGAACGTTCAACACGAACGCGGCATCGCGGTGTGTGTACGCCGTGGCGTCCTTTGCAACCTTAGTGACGCCTTCACCAAGGTGTGCGAAGGCGATCTCGGTTTGCGGATCCGGGATCTTTCGCGCGTGCGCGATCAGCGTATCAATCAGACCGTCGCTCACTTCACGAAAATCATGGGACTTCCAGTAGTTCCGCATCCCCGGCACCAGGAGAGGATCAAGAATGGTCTGCCAGGCAACAAATGGCATCAATCCAATGATGTCGGCAACGGGTTTGCCAAAATCTCTCAATGGTTTCGTAACCCGTTCTCCTTCTTTCACGTCGCCCGAGTAGCAGACCGCAAGGGCAAGAATCTCTTTCCCATGCCACTCAACCGGCAGGAACGGCAACGGGGGCGCCAGGCGAAGCACAAACCAGCAGACGAATTCCGGAGGCGTCGTTTTGATAAAATCGCGGTAGAAGCGGAGAACATCTTTCGCCGCATCCAGAGGGTGGATGATCAATCCCGCGAGGACCTCGGGTCCAACTTTGTGTAAACGGAACTCAAAGGAAGTAACAACGCCAAAGTTCCCACCACCGCCCCGAATCCCCCAAAAGAGATCCGGGTTATCAGATGCACTCACCTTCACCAGGTCGCCCGCGGCAGTAACAACATCCGCCGAGATGAGATTATCGATAGTAAGCCCAAACTTGCGACTGAGCCAACCAAATCCGCCGCCGAGTGTCAATCCTGCAATGCCGGTCGTTGAGTTTATGCCAACTGGAGTGGCAAGGCCGAACGCTTGCGTGTCGCGATCCATGTCGCCGAGCGTCACACCGGGCTCAACGCGCGCGGTCATGCCCTTCGCATCTATCCGGACTGATTTCATTGGAGAGAGGTCAATCATTATGCCGCCATCACACACAGCGTTGCCGGCGATATTATGTCCACCGCCTCGAACAGCCACGAGCAACTTGTGCTCGCTCGCGAATCGAACCGTGCGCATGACATCGGCCGCGCCCGCACAGCGTACGATCAACGCAGGCCGCTTGTCAATCATGGCATTCCAGATTTTGCGTACCTCATTATACTCCGGCGATTCCGCCGTCAGCACGGTTCCGCGTATCGTCCCTTTGAATTTATCAACGATCTCAGGCTTGAGACTTGTCTCCCCACCCGTGTAAGTCGAGACCTTCACATCTGGCATGGCAAACCCCTTTCAGTAGATATGACTAAAGTTCACTTTCGAGGAGCAGGTGAGCATAGAGTATTAACGGACTCAACACGGAGCTTCTTTAAACAGTTCCATACCCGATCAACGGCAACCGTCATCGACTATTAGGACATTTGTCCTTATCGTACCAAGACAAACTTGCGCGTTTGGACGAAATCTCCTGCTTGCATTCTGTAGAAGTACACGCCGCTTGAGAGATTCTTCCCCTCAAATTGCACTTCGTGATACCCGGCCTCCATATCGCCATTGACGAGTTGCACAACCTCCTGGCCGAGAGCGTTGAAGACTGTCAGGGTCACGTGCGAACGATTGGGAACGCCATAACGAATGTTCGTTATGGGATTGAACGGATTTGGATAGTTCTGATACAGGGCGAATGCCGTGGGATTGGTGCTCATTCCAGTATTGGCAGAAGTGACAATTGAATGCGGCGGAAAGAAAACGTTGTCCAGCCACACCTTGCCTGCCGTGCTCCCTATTCCAGTGCTTATCCATTGCAGGGTGTGACTGCCTGCTTTGAGGGGGTACGTGGCAACATTCCAATCCGATATACCTGAGAACTCGTGCACGAAAATACTGTCAATCAAGAACTGACATTGGCCCGAATGCTCGACGGTCGTCGTCCGTATGGAAAACGTGATAGCCCCGTCCGTTGGTAAGGCGAGATCTATCGCAAGAACGGAAGTCTGTTGCGGGGCAAAGTTTCCCGCTTGCGCGGCAAAACTCCCCGTCTGCGGGTTCGTACCGGTGATGCTCCAAGGCACGTTGCCATACGTGCGCCACGGAAACTTATCCGCGAGGTGGGCATGTTCGAATGTCTCTGTGACACTGTCGGGCACGATGACATATGCCTTTCCAGTGGCCTTGAACGTCCTCTTGTTCAAAGCGGAATCCGTCACGGAAATGTTCAGACCGACCTCATACATGCCGCTCCGTGGGGGCGTCAGCGACCCGCTGGACCCGCTGCCGGTTATCGGGACAGAGGCGGTATCGGGACCGTTCGCCGTCCATGAAAAGCCGGTGGTGAAACCAGCATCCACGGGCTGTGAAACGGTGGCGTTGAACGTCGCCTTGCTCCCCGGACTGCCATCCTCGAATCGGGGTTGAATATTCGCAACAAACAGCTCATCGGGAATGAAAGCGATCGTCGTCGAATCGTCGGTGGACTTTGTGGTCAATCGTGGAAAATCGAGAACCTGGTCGCCGAGATGGATCCCGGCAAGGCTGAGTAGAGCCTGAACGTTGTCGTCGGGAAAAGACGTACTATTGTCGGTGATTCTCCAGATTGCCTCCGGGGCGGCAAAACTGAAGCCGCAGTACACTCCAGCACTATCCATGAAGTGGATGAGCTGGGAAAGATACCCGGCGGCAGCGATGCCCTTCCAGCTTTCAAGAGAAGGGACGACGTCAAACAGCCCTGTCCACTCCGGAACAGCCTTGTGGGCGTCGATGCACGCTCCATAGATCCCGTTCAATGTCCTTTTCTCACCCGGCTTTACAAAGAGATCTTCGGAGTGCGTGACGACAATATTCTGATCGTCCGCGTTTTTGTTCACCAGCACAACTCCGGCCGGGATTCTCACAAGCAGGCCGGGATTCGCTGTGATCTGATCGATGTCGGATTGGCGTATGGGTTTTAAGTAGTTTGCCATGAGATCATTATCGCTGCCGTCCTGCGGTATCGAATACGTGTCCGACCTCTTGAGGAACGCTTTAATAACGGCCAGATCCTTATCGGGGTACTTCGATTTGGCATACGCCGCAAACAGATCGTCATTGGCATACCTTTTGCCCCCATTGTCATTGACCCAACTCCCGTCGGGCTGTTTTTGATAATCATCGTACCTGTCAGGTAGGCCCATGAGATGTCCTGCCTCATGCGCATACATCCCCGGGGGCTCACCCACATCCCATTGACCTGCTCCGGTTCCGTTGTTTCTACCGAACGAGCCACTCACATTAGCTATTAAAGCGTCTTTGGCCACGACCTGTATTTGGTGATACCCAGGCGTGCCGGGAGGAGCAGAGGCGCCCGGATTCATTCGTGTCACAACTTCGACATTGACCTTTTTGCCGGTAGTGGTCGTGTGCCCATTCCACAGGAGGTCGATGGAAGCGGCCATCCTGTCCACGTTCGCTTGTGTGGCAAGGGGCCCCCAGAACTCCAGATACAGTGTAACATTGATTGTATTAGATGGTTTGGGAATACTGTTGTCAACCGAAATCGATACATCATCCCCGAAAAACAGACCCTTGCTCTTGAGCGTAGCGACTTTGCTCGCCACTGCCTGCGAAAGCGGCACCATGTACGACACCACGGTACCGGGATGTGGGGGCACGACGTCCGCTGTAATCGAATACGTCGAAGACTTGCTTTTCGCTTTCGGATCTGTGAGGCTCTTCGTGCTGAGATTTCGGTACGATACCGAGCCCGTGGATCCAAAAAGCGAGTTACAGGGGTCCAGGGGAACTATGTTGAGTTGGGGAGGCGGCTGGTAGCGCAGCCGGAGCGATGGCGGAGTTATTGCGTCCAGCGAGTCGACGAGTGACTGGATCTGTGGCTGGGCGGTGTTCCTGATCAGGACCTGGTGTGAGATGCCATTTGCGGTGACGGTGATCTTTGCAAAGGAGCCGTCGAAGACGGTGGAATCCGGAGACGGAGAGTTAAGGCTAAAGAAATTGCTGTCCTGGATCGCCTTCCAAAGATGCTGGACGTTTGTGGGGCTGACGGTGAATGTGCTCTCGGCAAGGACGCTATCGATTCCACCCGTGTTGTATCGCGTGTAGGAGGCGTGTCCCTGGCTATCAATGGTTATTGTCGATATCTCAGACCAGGGAGCGAGGCCACCCACGGTTGCCTTGAGCGTGAAATCTGCAGGTGGGGGCTGAGCATAGGCCACTGTGCCCAGGAACATACAAAGAAGGGAAACAACCTCGAGAATCCTTGTCCAAAATCTTCGCATAATCTTTCACCTCCGGAAAGGAACGCGATCCTGTGCGATGATGATCGCGACCATATGCCGCAGAACTCTATTATTGTAGTATAGCGAACAGCGGCCCGAAGGGGATAGTTCCTCCAGATACACCATTGCCTCTCTGCTCAATCTTGCGGATATTCTGGTGAGGGAAATGCACGGATGCCGCCGAAAAAGACAAAGACCAGGGTCATCGTTCTCTACAACCAGGTAGGCGAGGACGAATATGAGAAGTTGAAGGAGGTCGATCCGTCGACTCTCGGATTCAAGGCCGAATACCCGATTACCGTGTCAAGCGAGAAGGAAGAGTATGCGGCTCTCGTGCATGCTCTCCGGAAAGAAGGTTTTGATGCCAGGGCGGTGAATGTAGAGGAAGACCCCGGGAAACTCGAAAGGCTTCTGCGGAAGGATCCCCCCGATGTAGTGTTCAATCTCATCGAGTTCTTCAATGACAATCCCAGGATGGAGGGAAGTGTTGCTGGCGTATTCGAACTCCACCGGATACCCTACACCGGCGCCGGTCCGTTTGCCCTTGGCCTGTGTTTATGGAGTATCAAATCTCTCCACTGAGACCTCACCTGCCAATCGGACATCTGCGGAGGAGGAGCCGACAAGGATTCGGAAAACCCCGGGTTCGGCCTGCCACCGCCGCGTTTCCGGGTTCCAGAACGAGAAGTCGTTAGCGTGGAGGTCCACACGAATGGTCGTCTGTTGACCCGGCTTCAGGGACACTTTCCTGAATCCCTTCAATTCCTTCACAGGGCGCGGGATCGAGCATGCGACATCCTGCACATACACCTGTGCGACTTCGGCTCCTTCCCGGGCTCCGGCATTCTTCACCGTGAAACTCACGGAGACCACCGGCCGCCCGGCCTTCTCACGTAAGATGTTGAGATCACGATACTCGAAGGAGGTATACGACAATCCGTGGCCGAAGGGGAAGAGTGGTTTGATGTTCTTCGTATCGTACCATCTGTATCCGACGAAGATGCCTTCATCATAGCGAACGTCATACACTGGATGAACTTTTTCACCGTCGCTGTTCCAGCCGCTGTACAATTCCTCCCCTTTCGGTGTGTAGCCGTCGCCTGGAGAATCCCGGAAATCCTTCTCGATCGTGATCGGGAGCTTCCCGGATGGATTCGTCTTCCCCGCGAGAATCTCCGCGAGCGCCGTGTTGCCCGACTGACCGACATACCAGGCATACAGTATCGCTTCTGCCCTGTGGCTCCAGTCGGTCATGCGGATGCCGCTTCCCGAGGTTACGATGACGACCGTATGCGGATTCTCTGCTGCACATCGCTTCACGAGATTCTCCTGTTCAGCCGGTAGCGCGAACGGTCGATCCCATCCTTCGCTGTCGAGCGTTCCGACATTGCACAGCACGACGTCGGCGGAGCGTATCTCCTCATCGCTAGGGCTTATCGTGAACCGGATGCGTTCCCCGAACACTTTCCGGAGTTCATCGAGCATCGTTCGGCGGTTGTATCCTTTCACCTCTGCCGAGCCTCCTCCGGCCGCGAGTGTCTCGACATACGCCCCAGTTAGGAGGATCACCTTTGTCCGGTTGCCAATGGGAAGAATGTTCCGGTCGTTCTTCAGCAGAACGATGCCCTCACCGGCTGTGCGGAGCCCGATTTCCTCATGTGCGACGAATCGCGCAAGGTATTCGGGCGAAGGCTCCCGCTCATCCAGGCGCATCACAAAGTAGGTCCGCAGAATGCTCATTACCATTCTGTCGATGTCGTTCATACTGACTGCACCGCCCGCGATGAGATCCTTTCCGGTCTCGAGCGCAATGGCGCGAGGCATCTCGAGATCCTGTCCGGAGGCAGCAAGCTTCACGCCGTCGTGCACCGACCACCAGTCAGTCATCACGAGACCCCTGAAACCGAGGTCCCGCCGTAGCAGGTCGCTGATCACTCGCTTGCTCTCTCCGCACCATTCTCCGTTGAGCAAATTGTACGAGGTCATGACTGCACGAGCGCCGGCATCGATGCCGGCCTTGAACGGTGGGAGGTAGATCTCATGGAGCGTCCGCTCGTCAACAATTGAGTTGCTCTTTCTCCGATAGAATTCTGTATTGTTCGCCACGAAGTGTTTCAAGGTTGCGATGGTGCCCGTGCTCTGCACCCCCCGGACATAGTGCTCGATCATGCGTGAGCGGAGAAACGGATCTTCTCCAAAATACTCGAAATTCCGCCCGCACTGTGAATGGCGATAGTTGTTGAATCCCGGTCCGAGCAGGATCCCGATGCCCCCCGCACGGCACTCTTCTCCCACCGCTTCGGCGTAGGAGTACGCCAGATCCGGATTCCATGTCGCCGCGAGAAGGATCGGGCAGGGGAATGCGGTCGAACGGTNNAGCTGATACTTCGAAAGGTCGATGTTGCGGAAGGATTCCCTCATATGAACACCCTGTGTTGCGTCGGTCATGTACACTTCGCGAAGACCTAGCCGTGGCAATGCGCGGATGAAGAACGATTTGTCGCCGCCGACGTACGCGAGCTTTTCGTCTACCGTCATGCGCGACAACACTTCCTTGGCCTTTGGGTCGGCCTCTTCCTCTGTGCGTGGATGGAACACGGCAAGCTCCTTACCGGATATCTGGCCCAAGACAGGACTCCAGGCGAGTCCCAGGCAGATCATGAACATCGAGGTTGTGCGGGTCATATGTCGTGGATCATGTTTTCACGGTCGGGTCAACATTCAACATGGTACCGGATAGACAACGATGATGGCACTGATTCCTTTTACGAGCACGTTCTTCAACTAATGATCTGCCGGTTATCACAGTTCGGCCGCCACGGTGATTGGAATCGCGGAGCTGACATCGCTACACAACAATTCGATGGAGACGGTTCCAAAGCAGTATCATACACTGGGCGAGAAATCCTCCCAATGTATCGATACCGACATCGATGATGGAAGCTGTTCTCGTCGCCTCAAACGATTGGTGAAACTCGTCTCCTGCTGCGAATAGTATTACAGCCAATAAGGAATAGAAAGCCCAACCCCACGTTTTCACATCAGCGGAGTCACTTCTGAAAGCACGAAACAGGAGAAGACCGAGGATGAAATATTCAGTCACATGCGCCAGTTTGCGAAGGGCTCCATGAATCACATGGACTTCTGTTTCCGAAATATGGGGCATCAAATAGCGCAGTATTGGTTCTATAATCCGCGAGGTATTCGACGCAGAGAATGCTCCGGTGGACATCCAAAAGATTAAACACCCCCAAAAAACGACTGGGAACCAAAACTTGAAAAGTGTTCTGTAATTCATTCTCAATGGAGGTCACGCTTCCGGTGCGATAAACAGTCGCACATCACCGAGGTCCATCCCTTCTCCGTTTTCCGGACAAACGCGGGGCGGCCACTGTCGCCCCGAAGATGAGAGAAGGCCGACTCAAGTTCTCCACCCCGATCCTGATGCCAGTCTCCCGGTTCACCGGAGGGGAAGTGTCGGGGAATGAATGCGAACGCACCGGCGGAGAATCCGAGGATCTCGAGAGCAGTACGACGTTTCATGCTGTTCCTTAAGTGCCCTGACATTTTCTCGGCGAGTTTTCGAGGTGAGTCATTCACGTTCATTGGGGTGTGGCGTTGCGAACTATGATAGATAATCGAACCCACACCAACACTAAAAGGCGGTGATGACGAAGCGTGCAACGATCTCAGTCGAAAACTATCGTTTTCCTTCCGTGAACGAGGACTCGATCTTCCAGATGAAGGCGCATGGCACGGGCCAGCACTAACCGTTCAAGGTCCCTGCCCTTGCGGACAAGGTCCTCAAGTGAATCTCGATGTGTTATGTGGCTGATGTCCTGTTCAATAATCGGTCCTTCGTCAAGATCCTTTGTCACGTAGTGGCTTGTAGCTCCGATGATCTTTACGCCTCGCTCGTACGCTTGCTTATATGGATTATTACCGGCGAACGCAGGAAGGAACGAGTGGTGAATGTTTATAATTCCATTGGGGTAACTTTCGACAAACTGAGGAGAGAGGATTTGCATATAGCGTGCTAGAGCGACTGTATCGATTTCCTCTTTCTTCAGTAATTCGAGCTCCAATTGCTCCTGATGCAATCTGTTTTCAGGTGTTATACTGAAAACGCGAAAAGGCACGTTGTAGCGTTCACTGAGCGGGGCCAATGCTTCGTGATTCGAAATGACAAGACAGATATCAGCGTTATACTCGCCAAGGCTGTGACGCCAGAGGATTTCGAGCAGGCAATGGTCGGCTTTCGACACGAAGATCGCAAGCCGATGTTTCTTGTGGTTCAGCCTGATATTCCAGCGCGCGTCAAATTCCTTCGCGAGCGGCGCGAAGGCATCAGTGAGGTCGTCCGGCGTAATTGAGAAGCCAGCCATGTCCCAGGCAACTCTCAAAAAGAACTGGCGTTCGTCGGAATCGACATGTTCGCTCAGGTCGATGATGTTGCCTCCGCGCTCGTAAATAAATTGGGAAATTCGGGATACGAGCCCCCTCCTGTCGGCGCATGATAGCAGCAGCGTTGCAGTCAGCTTTTTTTCTGACAAATCCACTCTCCTTGCGATTACAGAACGATACTCCAGATCTGAAGCCTTAAGAGAAACAGTGGTTTCTTGGTTCGGAAGATTCCAAGGCCTTGTGAACAGGTGAGGATGGGAAAGCCCCCTTGGAAAGAGCGTTACTGCTGCAATTTGCACAAGAAAACTCCTTTTGTCAAGCAATCGAAACGTGGCGTCCGACCCATTCAACTGTTTTGTTGCGTATGCGTTGACAATCCGCTAAGAGCGGGCTATATTGGCGCATCGGGCCAACCTCTGATCATGACCTTCGGCTGGCGAAGTGGATGCTTGGGGACGCCGCTGCAATGAATGAAAACGACTACGTCTGGCAGTGATTTCATGACACGATGTCTTGCAGAACAATGAGTTGGAGCTTTCGGGAGAACTTATGCTTTTTGTCGTATGTTTTGGTCACGGAGACGGGTAAAGTGTTGAACATACCCGCGTTCCGCCACTATTCAATCCACTTCCACCCACGGGGTCCTAGAATGACCGCCACCTTTCGACGTGCTGCTCATGCGCTCGGGCTCGCCTCTCTTCTGTGTATCACAGGAGGCGCAGATGCGCCGGCGCAACCCACACAATCCGCTCCTGCTATTGTCGATACGCTTGTTGCTGCTGTTCCTCGCCGTCCCATCGAGGACATCAAAAAAGACAGTGAACACGCGATAGCTCTCCGCACGCAGGCAAGACTCCGTCTCGAACGGGCTCAGGAGGAAATTCACGCCCTCGAAAACATCATCAACGTGCGGCAGAAAGATATTGATGCATTGGAAGGGTATCAGGATTCTCTGGATTCAGACAAGAAGGCGGACGAGATCGCCGTCGTGAAGCGGAAGATCGCCCTACTCGAAAAGCTGCGGGACCTGCTGGAACTTCGCAAAAAGGTGCGTGAGGGAGAGGTGGATGCCGCCACAGCTGCTGTCACGTACACTGAAGCCCAGGAAGGGTTGTACGACCTCGAAGGAACTCTGGCAACGAGACGGAATGATCGTGTTGAACTCGCCAAAAAGCTCGGCTCTGCGGCCGACCTTGCTGCCATGGACAGAGCACTCAAGGAATTGGAAGATCAAGTGTTGGAGCGGTGGGAGAAGGCACTCAAGAAGCAAAAGGACAGCGTATCGGAGGAGCAGGATCTGCTTGGCCTTCTCAGGAAACTTGCAGAAGCGCAGGCCGAATTTCACGCTCCGTAATCCAATGCATTACGTCCCGTTCCGCAAACACTACTTCGTAGTTTCTTTTCATGAATTGCGAATCGCCCCCGTACATCTGGATGACGGCAAATCTTCAGTCGCTTCTTCGACGATTGCGCAAAGAGGGCAAGATGGTAGGAGTGCTTGGCATGGCATGCATACCGGAGTTAGTGCGGGGGATGCGGATGTGTATGCGAGCCAATGTTCCGGTCGTGGGTCTCCCCCTTGATGCCAACAGGTGTGCCAGATGGTGGGGACAGTTCCACCCGAACAGCGTGAATCTGCGAGAACTGGAGATTCTTCTCGGTCAGGAAACGAGGAAGCATCCTCGGACGACTGCTTCACTCCCCTTCGTCTGATGAATACAGGAGCGGATTCAGGGCGCTCGCCGCAAGATCTCCCGGCGTCAAGCCGGGGTAGGTCATCGATTCCATGACTAGTCCCCCGTTTTGGGGACCATCCAACTGTGATGTTCCTTCAGTTCACGATCGAATCAAGAAGCCGACCGTTGTGATCGTAGATGTCGATCTTCACCGGCACTGTGCCATCTATCGCATGCGTGGCACACGAAAAACAGGGATCGTACGCGCGGATCGCCATCTCCACACGGTTCAGGATGCCTTGGTCGTACTTACCGTTCTTGATAAATGTGTTCGCAGCCTGCCTGACCGACATGTTGATCGGAGCGTTGTTGTGTGTCGTGCCCACGATGAGATTTACGTTGGTAATAATACCGTCCGCATCGGTTGTGTAGTCATGAATCAGTGTGCCGCGGGGTGCTTCCACACATCCCACACCCCGTGCTGCACGAGGTTCAACTGTTTTCCTGGTCTCGACGTTAGTAATCTCCGGGTCGTCGAGCAGGCGGAACACATTCTCCGCGTTGTACAGGAGCTCGATCAATCGCGCCCAGTGATAGAGGAGGGTAAGTTGTGCCGGTCGGCCGAAGAGTTTCCGGAATTCCTCCAGTTCCGCTTGCGCCAGCGGCGTTTCAATGTGATCGCACACATTGATGCGAGCCAGTGTGTTCGACCGGTAGATGCCGCTCGGTCGGCCAAGATCCATCGAGAAGTGTCCCGCACGCTTGGCGTAAGGAAATTTCATGTAGCTCCACGGCTCGATATGTTCGCTGATGAAGTCAGTATACTGGTCGTACGCGAATTCGACAAACGACCCATCTTTCGACATGAGGCGGAGCTTCCCGTCATACAGGTTCAGTGCTCCGTTCTCTGAGACCGTGCCAAGGAAGCCCGTCTCAATAACGCCCAGTACATTCACGGTGTCGAGATACTGAGGAAAGATGTTCTTCTTGGCAAAGTCGATAGAGAACTTGGCCAGTTCAAGACATTCACCCGCCATGCTGCGGACCTGATCACGCTCTGAAGGCAACAAGGGCTTGCTGAACCCGCCGGGGACAACGGCTTCGGGATGGATAGACTTCCCCGCAATGATCTCCAGCATCGTTGCCGCCGTCCGTCGAACCCCCATGACCCGGCGCGCAACCTCCGGCATCTTGCCGATGATGCCGATCACGTTGCGGACCGAAGGATCGGCATCGGGTCCCATAACGAAGTCCGCTCCCGCCAGGAAATAGAAATGCAGGATGTGTTCTTCCATGAACGCAATGCTATTGCACAGCTCCCGGAGTTTCTTCCCTGCTGGAGGGGGATCCGCACCGAAGACCGCATCGATCGCCTTTCCAGAGGCCAGGTGGTGAGACCAGGGGCAGACGCCACAGATACGCGTGGTGATTCTCGGCATTTCTTCCACGGGCCTGCCGATACAGAATTTCTCAAAGCCCCTCAGTTCAACCACGTTCACACGGGTATCGCACACGTTGCCTGCATCGTCGAGCTGGATAGTCACCTTTGCATGCCCCTCGACGCGGCTTACCGGCTGGATAACGAGAGTCCGGCTCATGACGGCATCTTTCCTTTCGTGGGCACCGGTCGTAGTCTCCCCTGTGCACCTGCAAAGCGATTGAATGTTGCAGCGCGATCGGGTATCTGTTTCGTGTCCACCCCGACGGATGCAAGGGCGCCCATCATATCGACCATGGGGTTTGCAGTATCAGCAAGAGGCCCGAAGCAACCGCGGCAGGGCATGTATGCCCGGATGCATCTCGGGGTTCGTCCCTCGCCGCCACAACCGGAGTTCGTGGCTGGGCCAAGACACAAGAAGCCCTGCTCCATGAGGCAGCGCACCGTGTCCATCGGTGCTCCAGGAGTGAATTCCACAGGCTGCAACGGACGCTTGAGCGCGGTAGCGGTCTTTCTCTCGCGAATCGTGGGGCAATCGTCGCACACGCTTTTCCCGGGTAGTATCAACGGTGTGTTCTGCAAAAGCGCCGTGACCGCCTCCACAAAGACCTCGGGCGTCGGCGGACAGCCTGGCAACTTCAGATCGACAGGCACAACTTCGTGGATCGCGTACACTCGGTCCGTAAGCGCCGGTATTTGCTCATGTGGCACGCCGTTGGACTCCGTGCTTACACTCCCATGGTACACTTTCTCGAGAATGTCGTCCACCGTCGAGAGGTTTGCGAGCGCAGGCAATCCTCCGTAGCACGCGCACGACCCCATGGCGATGAGGACCTTGGATTTCTTTCGCATCTCCGCGGCCAGGTGCTTGTGTTCTTCGTTCCGGATGCCGCCTGAAATGATTCCCACGTCCGCTTGTGGAATTTCCATCTGTGCGTTTTCGCCCGTTTGGCCATACAGTTTGTGATCCATCAAGACGGGCATGTGCACGATTTCGAGTTTCGATAGAATATCGAGCAGCGGCTCGCCGACATCAAGGATCGTGACTTCACAACCCCCGCAAATCGTCAGCCACTCCTGGGCCAGTCGCACTGCCATTGTCGACCTCCTCGGTGAAGAGTGAACCAGCATACATTAGACGGGTACGCGATACGGACTCGGTCCGACCTTTTTGACTTGCTCAACCATCTCGCTCACTACTTGGGCGAATCGGGCGCCTTCGGAGGCAGAAACCCAGTTCAGGCGGAACCGTTCCGCTTCTAACCCGAAATCCTGCAGCATTACCTCAATGGCTTCTGCCCGAGCCTTTGCCCGCAGATTACCATCAAGATAGTGGCAATCACCAGGATGACACCCGCAGACCAATACCCCGTCGGCGCCGCCCGTCAGGGCTTCAATCACGAGATTGGGGTGAATCATTCCTGTGCACTGTACGCGGACTATCCGGATGTTTGTCGGGTACTGGATCCTCGACGTTCCTGCAAGATCGGCACCCGTGTACGAGCACCAATAACAGCACAATGCAACGATCAACGGTTCGAACCCATCTTGATCAGTGTTCATGGATCTTCATCAGATTGATGATTGTTGTGACTGTTAGACGCATTCATCTCCCTACTCCGAGCGCGGCGTTCACTTGGGACGAAAGCATTCCCGGTCGGAAGTGCCATACATAAATCCCTTGCTTCGGGCATGTTGCCATACAACTACCGCATCCTTTGCACAGCGACTCATTCACCTGCACACGCCTTTTGATTTCACCCAATACTGAATACTCGACGATTGACAACGCCTTGAACGGACACGGGTCAACACAGAAGGCACAACCATCGCAGTTTTTTTCCACGACATGAGATACAATTGGATCGATGTCGATGTATTCTCTTGAAAGAATCGTCGCAGCCCGGGTTGCTGCGCCCGAACTTTGCGAAACCGTTTCATCTATCCCCAACGGTGAATGGGCATTACCGCACAGGAATATCCCTTGAGTGGCGAAGTCAATCGGGCGAAGCTTCCGATGAGCTTCCAGAAAGAATCCTTCCTCACCGAGCGGGATTTTGAGCAACTGCGCCAGCTCTCTGTTGCTCTTTCGCGGAACTGTGGCGGGAGCGAGGATAACCTTGTCCACCAACAATGTCACTGTTTCGTTGACCGTTTCAGCGTGAACAGTCACCGAGAGTCTGCCGTTATGCCCGCTGACGACCGGCGGCGTGTTGTCGGCGAAGCGAATGAATGTGACCCCAAGCCTTCTCGCCTGTGTATAGTATGTCTCCCGGAATCCATATGTTCTCATATCTCTATAGAGTACATAGACTTGCGTCTCGGGTCGGCGCTCCTTCAGCTTCAAGGCATGTTTGATGGTTTCGGAACAGCATGTGCGGCTGCAATAGGGATGTTCCCCGTCGCGGGAACCGACGCATTGGATAAAAGCAACGGATTTCCCTTCAAAAGTATTCTCTGCTATCTGCGCTTCCACCTCGTCGTGAAGCAGTATTCGAGCATCTTGCTGATATAAGTACTCCTTCGGCGTGTATACATCTGCTCCAGTCGCAACGATCACGACGCCGTGCTTGATCTGTACACAAGAGCCATTCCCGCCGACACGCACTTTCGACTCAAAGTTCCCGATGGAACCCACAATTTCTGCGAGCGCGGCGTTCACGTGCACACGAATGTTTCGGTGCGCTTTCACACGCCCCGCAAGGTGCCGCACGTACTCCCGGGGATCTTCTCCGGTGAGGAGGTAACGCATTCGTCCGAGGTAGCCACCAAGTTCGGATTCCTGCTCGATGAGATGGACGACATACCCTTGTTCAGCCAGATCGAGGGCTGCGGTCATACCCGCCAGACCACCACCGATGACAAGCGCATCATGGTTGATTTCCAATGGATGCGTATACAATGGTTCGTTGAGCTTCACTTTGACAACAGCCATGCGCAGCAAATCCCTGGCCTTCACCGTTGCTTTGTCTGCCTCGTGGATGTGCACCCAGGAACATTGATCCCTGATGTTCGCCATTTCAAAGAGATACGGATTAAGTCCCGCCTCGCGTATAGTATTCCTGAAGAGCATCTCGTGGGTTCTCGGGGTACACGAGGCAACCACCACGCGATTGAGATGGTGTTCCCGTATGTTCTCCTTTATTCTTTCCTGGGTATCGTTTGAGCAGGTGTATAAATTCTCTTCTGCATAGACAACATTGGGAAGTGTTCGCGCATACACCACCACCTCGGAGACCCTTACCACACCCCCGATGTTAGTTCCACATTGGCACACGAACACACCGACCCTGGGATCTTCTCCCTTCACATCCGTCTCGACCGGATATTCCTTGGAAACGATCAGGCTCCCTCGAACATCCTTCAACAGCGCAAGAGCTTTCGATGCGGCAGCTGAACCTTGTATCACAGTTTCAGGAATGTCCTTCGGCTCCACAAACGGTCCGGCGACATAGATCCCCTCTCTCCCAGACTCAACGGGGCTAAACGCGGTTGTCTTGCAGAACCCAAATTGATTTCGTTCGAATCCGAATGTCGCCGCAAGTGCTTGACTATTTGTGATGGGTTGCATGCCTGTGGAAAGGACCACCAGGTCAAATTCCTTCGACACTTTTTGGCCATCGTCGTTCAGATATCGAACAACAAGATTGCGGTTCATCGGGATTTCTTCGACGACGGGGACTCTGCATCGTACGTACTTCACCCCCAGTTTCTTTGCACTGTCCACATAGTTCTCACACCCTTTGCTGAAAGCCCGGAGATCCATATAGAAGATGTCGCATTCCATATTGTCACCGGCATGCTCCTTGGCAATGATGGCCTCCTTTGTTGCATACATGCAACATGTTGCGGAACAGTAGTCTCTCTCATGATCGCGTGAGCCGACGCATTGGAGAAAGGCAATCCGTTTCGGTGGCAGCTTGTCGGATGGCCTCAAGACTTTTCCAGCGAAAGGACCTGAAGGCGAAAGTATCCTTTCAAATTGCAGGGCGGTGATAACGTTCGCATAACGCCCGTACCCCAGGTCTTTTTGGCATGTGGGATCAACAAGTTCGCACCCGGGGGACAAGATAATTGCACCTACTTCGAGTTCAACATCTTCATCTCTCTGGTCAAAGTCGATGGCCTTGGTACCGCATCTCCGTTCACACTCGTGGCATTCGATGCATCCTTCTATCTGACTTGCCATGCACCGCTGGGCTTCTCTAACGGCTGTCTCCTGATCAAACCCCAGTGCGACCTCCCGGAAATCGGTGATCCTCTTCGCAACAGGCAGTTCTCTCATTTGTGCGCGCTTCTGGGACGGAACCACTGCTTTCATCGCGCCGACCTCACCCTCGGAGAGTTTCCTGGGCATTCTCCCTTCCTGCACTGCATCTATCGACAAACCCTTGAGATATCTGCTGATCGAACGAGCCCCCTTTTTGCCTGCGGCAATGGCATCAATCACATACGCAGCTCCCGTGATGACATCTCCACCCGCGAACACCCCATCGAGATTTGTCGCCCCGGTCTCCCGATTGACGGCGAGCGTGCCATTGGGTTGCATGGATATTCCCGACCCGCTCAAGAACGCGAGCTCCGTCCGTTGACCAAGTGCAGCAATCACGGTGTCGATCGGCACGACAGATTCCGAACCGGGAATTGGGACCGGCCGACGCCGCCCGCTGGCATCCGGCTCACCGAGCGTCATCCTGATGCACTCCATTCCTGAGAGCCTCCCACCCTCAGCGAAAAATCGTTTGGGCAACAGCAGATAGTCGATCAAGATCCCTTCCTTTTTCATCGCTTCGATCTCGTCCTTCGCGGCAGGCATCTCCGTACGTGATCGCCGATAGACAATCCTCACCTCTCTAGCTCCCAGGCGTATCGCCGTCCGGGCGCAGTCGATCGCTGTATTTCCTCCCCCGACGACGGCAACCTTCCGCCCAACCCGAGCTGTCACGCCAAGGTTGACGTCCTGTAGAAATTTGATCCCGTCCATCACCCCCGGAATGTCCGCTCCTTCCACATCCAATGCCATGCCGGCTTGAGCGCCGGCGCCAACGAACACAGCCTGGTAGTCCTTTCGAATATCTGTGAACGAGATGTCTTCACCAACCCGAACACCGGTCTTGATCTCGACACCCAGCCTCCGGATGTAGTCGATTTCCTTCCGGAGGATCTCCCTGGGCAACCGGTACGCGGGAATGCCATACCGGAGCATTCCTCCAGGTTCTTCCCGAGCTTCGAACACAGTAACGCAATGCCCTTCCAGTGCAAGATCGTTTGCTGCCGCAAGGCCTGCCGGTCCCGCGCCAATAACAGCCACTTTCTTCTCGGTTCGCGCGATCTGCGGCAGTGGAAGGTCGTCGATATTGATTTGATCGGCGGCGAACATTTTCAGCTGACGGATGGCAATAGGCTCATCCAGTTGCCCCCTGTTGCAGACATCCTCGCACGGTGCGCGACAGACTCTGCCGCACACCGACGGGAAGGGATTCACGTTGCGATTCATCTGATACGCTTCGAAGAACCTGCCTTCGGCAATGAGTCTGACAAAACCCAGCACGTTCGTATGGACAGGGCAGCGATCCATGCACGCAGCGCTGCAGGCTCTCTCCGCCCGCTTGTCAATCGCAGCTTTGTTCGGCACAGCCTGGGGAAACAACGTGTAAATCGCCTTCCGTTGAGACAGTCCAAGATCGTATGTGTTCGTCATGGACACCGGGCAACCCGCGAAACACACACCGCATCCATTGCACTTGCTGACGTCCACATACCTCGCCTTCTTCTTCACTAATACCTTGAACCGTCCCGCTTCTCCTTCAACCTTCCCTATCTCTGCCAATGTGAGGATCTCAATATCTTTGTGCCTGCCAATGTCAACCAATCGTGGGGCGATTGTGCACATCGCACAATCGTTCGTGGGGAACGTTTTGTCCAGCTGGGACATGACCCCGCCGATAGACGGCTTAGAATCAACGAGATAGACCTTGATTCCGCATTCTGCCAGGTCAAGAGCTGCCTGCATTCCTCCGATGCCACCACCTACGACCAATGCGGCGCCCACTTCTTCTTTTTGAATGATCGTGTTCATGTGGGTTGCGCCCCCTTCAAGACAGTCTCTCCTGCCAACGGAGCTTCCGCACGGACCTCTGCTTCATCCATCGCCCGTTCTTTCACCGCCTGAAAATACAGCGCGAGCGGACGATACATGACGTGGGACCATTTCCCAAAGGGCATTTCTATCACCAGCAAAGAGACGGTAATTGCCAGGTGAAGAGCGTAGGTATAGTGACATGCCAGTGATAATTCGGCGTAACGGAAAATATGAACAGCGATCCCGGTCACTGCCACGAGCAATAACATGATGGGGAATATCAGATCACTACGTTCCGAAAACCTATGCTGCTGTTCGCGCTTTTTGATCCGGCTTATCACAATGTCCAGAGGGACATAGATCATCACCACCGTGGCTAAATAGCCCAACCATCTCTGCGGATGGTAGAGAGGGTAGATGGCATCCGTTTGAAGCCACCCGAGGAAGAAGAAGGCAATGGCGCACATCATCGTGCAGGCCATTCCAAGCAGCCAGTGTCTGATCCAACGCTTCTGATGAACATCGTCGTTGCATTGTCTCATGTTCCGGTGGGAGACGAAGTGGATGACGAACGTTTTCGCCTCGGTGAAAAATAGACGGAGCGGAATCTTTGCTCCATTATTTCTTGCCATCGTACAGCGATACATGCGAATGGCATTTGCAGTCATGATGGACAATGGAAGAAGAAACACCACAAGCGAGAAATACGTAATCATGGGAAACATGTGCTCGAGCCCCATCGACGTGGACACGAAGTTGTCCATGGTCAAGTCCACATAGAAGAGATGGTAGACGACAACGAGAACGAATACGAGTGCGGCAACAAAGGCCATTGCCTTGAGTTCCCACGTCTTGGAACGATGGATTCTTGAAGAGATGCCGGTTAGATCATAGTGGGCAGCCAGATAGCGTCTGAGAGTCATCATCGACTCTCTGGGTTCTGTTTGTCGGGGGCAGGCTGTGGCACAATCCCCACAATCATGACAAAGCCACGGTTCCAGGCTTCCGACCAATGAGCTTTTCAATCCAAGCAATGCTTGCTGCATAGGTTTGCGGGGGTATGAAGCATGACCATTTGAAAGAGCACACACTACCGTGCAACTGCCGCAATTGAGACAACCATCGACATCGAACCTGCCATACGTGCGAACCTCCTGCACGAATCCCGGAACAGCTAAAGTGCTCATCTTGTGACCTCACGCAAAAGGAAAACTCGTGAAGAGTTGCCAACCTAAGGCGCATGAAGGTAATCGAAATCACCGGAATGAGAACCATCCCGACATACATGATGTGCAGGACGGCAGGGTACTTGACTGTGGTTCAGCTTGAGAGGTGGAGGTCTCGAAGCGAGGAAAAAGACCTTCAGGTCCGAAGTGCTGAACCAGGAGCAGATGCCCTGTTCAGAATTCCGACCTATGTTCGATAAGGGAAAGGTAACAAACGGCACAACACTTGTCAATCCCCGGATTATTGTCATTTTCGGAGTGGACGGCCTTGCCTTTTCTTTGCCGTTTTTGCAGTTTCTCTTATGCCAAAGAACGGTATCGTTAAAGAATATTTTCGCGACGGAAATGTGGAAATACAATCTGCGTAACGGAGTGTTCACTCTATTTTTGAGCGCCGGCATTGTCTTTTGTGGTTGCCAATCGAACAGCGAGCACCAAGTGGCATCAGAGAAAACCGCTGCTGATTCAGTGATGGTCAAAGTTGACAATACTGTCCACAACATCGCTACCAGGAGGAATGGAATGCAAGAAGAGCTCAAGCCACCCTACCTAAAGAAGGTCGGACAACGAGGGAGGATCACTATCTGGGTCGTGGATGGTACTTTCGTTCGAACGCACCTGGACGAAGAGTTCACCAATTACGGACAGCACTACGGGTTTAGTTGTATTCCAAAAAACGAATTCTGGCTCGACAACGAAGCACAGCCGGACGAGCAACCCTTCTTTATCGACCATCTCCTCGTGGAAAACAGGCTCATGGCGAAGGGCGTGTCATACGACGACGCGCTTGAGGCTGCCGATAAAGTTGAAATGACGGAGCGGAAAAAAGCGGGCGACGTGAAGAGGCTCACCAAAACGGGGAACCTCCCTGATCCCAAAGAAGTGCACGTGCGGTTGTGGAAAAGACTTGAATCAGGCCTAAGCGTGTGGATCGTGGACGGACGATTAGTGCGGAGTGTATTTGACATTGATTTCACCGAAGGCGGACATGACCACGTCTATGAGTTTGTTCCGGCAAATGAGGTGTGGATCGACAATGACCTGGAGGAATCCGAGCGGCCGTACGTGTTGCTCCATGAATTGCATGAACGAAATCTCATGGCGAAAGCGTGGCCATATTCAAAAGCGCACGAGGATTCAAGTAAGCTTGAATACCATTGCCGCCACAACCCGAACGAGCTGCATTCGGCACTTGCAAAGGAAGGGTGGGAGTGAAGTCTTCGCGGCCAGCGATTTCAACTGTTAGAAATACTGCTCAAACACCCGTCGGAAATGGAATCCGTAGATAGCGAGGGTGATGGCCGTGGAAAAATGGCGCGGCCGGCGGAACAGCGACCAGAAGAAGAGCTTCCAGTAGTACATTCGTTCTTTTCCAATGACACCGAGCAGGAACATTGACTTTGACACAGCGTGCAGCTGGGCAAACCGAAAAGGCGCCCGGTGCTGCCGGAGCGGTTCATGGGTTTTGAGAAAGTCAATAACCCGCTGGTAGTATTCTTTCGGAGAATAGATCGTTGCCAGGATCTTCCTGTACCCGTCGAGAAGTGCCTGGTGGTTCATCTTCGGAATGAAGTTCATGGAGAAGTCCGTATTGTTCCCCGTGAACACTTTCAGCAGCCTGTTCTCTTTTCCCAGTCGATTATACAATCGTGAGTTGATCGGGGCGTTGAGGAGTCCCACCATAGCAACGACAATGCCGCTCTCCCTGATGAACCGGATCAGCGTGTCAAAGATGGACGGCGGGTCGTGGTCGAATCCAACGATGAAGCCTCCCTGGACCTGCAGGCCGGCTTTCTGGAGTGTCTTGATGCTCGCGATAAGGTCCCGGTTTTTGTTCGGGATTTTCTTGCATTCCTCCAGGCTTTCTGCGTTCGGGCTTTCGATTCCAACGAACACCTCTTCGAATCCCGCCCGGGCCATCAGGTTCAGTAGTTCCGGATCATCGGAAAGGTTGAGTGATGCCTCGGTCCCCAGAGTGAACGGATACTGCGTTTCCTCCATCCAGCGGATCATCATGGGCAGGACTTCCTTCTTCAACTTGGTCCTGTTTCCGATGAAGTTGTCATCAACGAAGAACACGTGGCCATGCCACCCAAACCTGTAGAGGGCATCCATCTCTGCGATCACCTGTGCTCCCGATTTCGTGCGCGGCAGACGTCCGTAGAGAACCGTGATGTCGCAAAACTCACAGTCGTACGGGCAGCCGCGCGAGTACTGGAGATTCATGGTGGCGTACTGGCGGCGGTCGATCAGCTCCCACATGGGCAGCGGGGTCGTGGCCAGATCCGCCCACTGATCGGTTGTGTAGAGGCGTTTCGGCTGACCGCGCCGGAGGTCCTCGAGGAAAGGCGGCAGCGTGATCTCCGCCTCGTTGAGGACGAAGTGGTCCACACCGTGGAATTCCTCATGCCGGGCGGTAAACATTGGTCCACCGGCAACGACTTTTGTCCCCACCTCATTGCAGCGTGCGATGACCGCCCGGGCGGATTCCGCCTGAACGGACATCCCGCCAAGAAAAACATAGTCGGCCCACCGGAGATCCTCGGCGTCAAGCGTAGTCAGATTAAGGTCGACCAGCCTCTTCTCCCATGCAACAGGGAGCAGAGAGGCAACAGTCAGCAACCCCAACGGAGGTTGCCCGGCCCCCTTGGAGACGAACCGAAGAGCGTGCTTGAAAGACCAGAATGTGTCCGGATACTCGGGACAGATAAGAAGAATATTCATGGTAAACTTCTCCACAGAGATGTCGGGTAATGTACGTAATGGAAGGCAACGCCACAATCAACCAAAAGGATGGAAAAGGGACTAACCCTCCGGCTATTGAAATCCACTTGCATTTTGCATAGATTTGACATTGTAGCTTTGGAGGATTGACCCTATTTCGCTACGCTCACGATCGAAAAACAGACGCACCAGGTTAGTCGTTGTCGAAGACAACCGACTTCTGCGCGAAGGCCTGACCGTCATGCTCAAGGAGCAGCCGGACATTGCAGTGGTTGGTTCCCTCAGTAACGGCGACGCTCTCATACGGAGGAAAGGGCTGAAGCCCGATGTCATCCTCCTGGATTTCATTCTCAGGAGCAGCATCAGCCTACGCCTCGTCCAGTCGATCAGAACGTCACATCCTGAAGCGAGGATTATTGTGATGGATCTCGCTCCCATCCAACATTCACTTGTGGACTACGTGCAAGCCGGCGTCGCCGGATTTGTGCTCAAGGATGCGACTTTTGGGGACTTTCTCCAAACAATCCGTGCTGTCGCCCAGGGGAAAAAGGTGCTCCCTCCCATGCTCACCTCTTCCCTCTTTTCTGAAATCGCGAAACATGCAACCAAAAAGCTGAAAGGAAACCCGTTCCAGTCGCTGCGGATGACGAATCGGGAAAGAGAGGTGATCGAGTTGATCGCCGAGGGGCTCAGCAACAAGCAGATCGCCACCCGGCTCACCCTGTCAGTGGAAACGGTCAAAAGCCACGTTCATAACATTCTCGAAAAGCTTCAGTTGCATACACGTCTCGAGATTGCAAATTACCGTCACCAAGGTAGTTCGATTTCCTTCTCCCCACTTGACGGCACTTCTTCCGAGGACTGACGATCCTTTTCTCCTCCTCGCAGCTCACGAGTGCTCCTCCCCCAAGAGGACCAGTTCTTTTTCCATCCTTTCGATTGATTACGTTTTAGCGCACTTCCTGCTATACTGTGAGAGTTGTTCACGATCTTGAGCAGCATCTTGCGATGGCCGGCAAAACGCGGATTGGACTCCACCTACATGCATAGAGAAAGACGACACAGCGTCGTGCCAGGCAAAAGGAAGCTGTCGGGAACCCGCGCACCGAAGCAGCGCGCAACCGGCACGAAGAAGACTTCTTCAACCCTCGATCGCGTCAGAGAGGGTGTGCGCCGATTCATCCTGAACGATGTTTCGATAGGCGATTTCCACAATGCACTTCGTACCGCTGTCAGAAAAGGTGAACTCTCACCCAATCCGCTGACAGGTGCAGCATTCCGCAAAATCGTTACACAGGTGATGAGTGAGCGAAAACGTACCTCGAAGAAATCCCCGCAACAATAGAAGAGAGAATGGAAGGAATTAACCGCATGCGGAAATTGCGTATCGGCATCATCGATCTGGCCAGCAAGGCTCCCACCCGGGCACTTTGGGCAAGAGTCATGAATGCGAACCTATCGAGCATCATGCCGCAGGTCGTTGGCGTCTGGTGTCAGAAGGCAGGGCACGATGTCACGCTGATTTGCTATACAGGATTCGAGAATCTTTCCGAAGAACTGCCGCGTGATCTTGATCTCTTGTTCATTGGCGCATTCACGGAGTCTGCCCTGCTTGCCTACGCCATCAGCAGTCAGCTCCGCGCACAAGGAGTCGTGACCGTTCTTGGGGGACCGCATGCGCGGTGCTATCCGCAAGATGCGCAAAAATACTTCGACTATGTTCTCGGGTTCACCGATGAGGCAGTAATCCAGGATGTGCTGCGCGATTGCTCGCGGCATGCGCCGCTTGGGGTCCGGCTCTCTGCACCCAGACAACCGGTGGACCTGCCAGGTGTCCGTGAACGATGGGCATTCATTGAGAGTACACTTCGAAAAGCCCCGCTCATCAAGCTTGTCCCAATGCTTGCCAGCGTCGGATGCCCATACACGTGCAGTTTTTGCATCGACTCACCGGTTCCGTACCACCTCTTCAATACCGATATACTGAAAGAGGACCTCCGTTTTCTCCTTACGAAATTCAAGCGGCCGCTGGTCGGGTGGCACGATCCGAACTTCGGTGTGCGTTTCGACGATCTCATGGGCAGCATCGAAGAGGCCGTACCTGCAGACAGCATCGACTTCATCGCCGAGAACAGCCTCTCTCTGCTCTCGGAGCCGCATCTCAAGCGGCTCAAACGTAACGGTTTCAAGGCGCTCCTGCCGGGGGTCGAATCATGGTTCGATCTCGGAGACAAATCCAGGACCGGTTCGGTTCACGGGGAGGCCAAAATGCGGCAGGTCGCAGAGCACATTAACCTTGTGCTTCGGTACATACCGTACGTCCAGACGAATTTTGTGCTGGGGTTGGATGTTGAGGCTGGACCGGAACCTTTTGAGCTGACTAAGAAGTTCATCGACCTTGCACCCGGAGCATTCCCCGGATACTCTCTGCTCACTTCGTTTGGCGAAGCTGCGCCGCTCAACCTCAAGTATCAGCGTGAGAACCGAGTTATCGGCTTTCCATTCCACTTCCTCAACAACAACGGTGCCATGAACATGCGCCCTAAACATTATACATGGCCCACGTTCTATGAGCATGTCATTGATCTCACGCGACATTCATTCTCCCCGCGCGCTATTGTTCGCCGTATCGGTGCAACGAAGGCGTTTATTCCTAAGTGGTTGAATGTCATCCGGGCCGTTTCTTCAGAGGGGCATGGCAGACTGCGCTATTCTGCGCAAGTGCATCAACAACTCCTCTCCGATCATGGATTCAGGGACTATTTCGAACAAGAAACAGATATCCTGCCGTCATTCTATGAGAAACAGATACGGAAAGATCTCGGCCCTATGTGGCATGCGCTGCCGGAAGGAGCAATCTATCACGATCCCTATGCTTACCTGAAATCACAGGAGGGATACGATCGCGTGCCTGTGGCTGCGGTTGCCGGCGCCTCTGCAGGATGACGTCATGGTTATCGGCAACACTGCTCTCTGGAGAACTCGGCCGAACTATTGGATAGCTATGCGGGAAATTGAAAGGAAGCGGCCACGATGACCAATGACACTGCACTTTGGATGGCTCTGCACGAACACCTCCCGCGCAAGAAGTGGATCGCAATCGCCGACATCTACATTATTGTGCAACACAGGGTCCTCCTCGATGCCGAGGACTTGGAGAACGTCAATACACGCTCTGCGAATCCACGCTGGAAATCCAACGTGCGCAGGGTCCTTCACTCCAAACAGGAAGAGGGAACGCTTCTGAGAAGGAAGAGCCTCAGCGAAGACCGTTGAGAGCGCGCGAATTTCCCTCGAAATAGGACGCGTGAGGAGTCTCATATTTCCAGTGTTCGCCCTTTTGTTTCGGGGAAGGTCCAGATCCAGGCTCCCGTCAAAAGAGCGAACAGGGCTGCGACAAAGATGCCGCCCGAAAGTCCGTAGGATTGTGCAATCACGGCAATCGCGACCGGTGTGAAGAACTGCACACCACGAGCGAGATTGAATGCGGATCCCATCGCCGTGTTCCTGATGTTCGTGGGGAACAATTCAGCAAAGAGCGGACCGTATCCCCCGAACATCCCTGTCCCGAATCCCACCAGAAACATGAACACCAGAACGAAGGCCGGTTGAGCTGCTATGAGATCCCACAGAAGGGTGATCATGACAAGTCCTACGGCCATCACCACCGAATAGATGGAGTAGGCCGGACGCCGCCCGAGACTATCTGCAACAAAACCGAATGTGAAATACCCCAAAAAGCCTCCCGCCTGAGTCACCAGGATCCAGAGGGCGGATTTCACCATCGAGAATTGTCTCTCCTGGTGAAGATACCCGGGAAGCCACGAGTATGTGAACCAGTAGGCAGACATGTCGAAGATGGCCAGGATCAGAGAAAGAACAAAGAGCTTTCTGTAGGATGTGAGGAGGAGTGTTACCTTTTCCCGAAGGTCACCAACGGCTGTTAATCGCTTCGCATCCGGATGGCGTGAAAGCTGTTGGCGTGCGAGCCAGACATCGGATTCCGGCAGGCGTTTCCTGATAAAGACCACGAGTACCGCCGGGAGAAATGAGATGAAGAACGAGGCTCGCCACCCTATCGCAGGTGCGACAAACCCGCCGACAACCGAAGCCAAGGCAACTCCGATGGGGGCTCCGGTTTGCATAAAGGCGCCATAGCGTCCTCTTACTCGTGGAGGAAACGTCTCACCCACATAGGTCTGCCCCGTCGCCCACTCTCCTCCGACACCCAAGCCCGTGACAATGCGGAAGACAATCAGCAGCTCAAGATTCGCGGCAAAACCGCTGAGGAGAGTGCCGATGCTGTATGTGAGAATGGTCCACTGGAGAACACTCTTTCTTCCGTACTTGTCGGAGAGGATGCCGAAGATCACTCCGCCGATTGCGGTTGCAGCGAGTGAAGCGCCAAGCACAAAGGAGAGTTGCACTTTGGAGAGTTGCAGCTCCTGTCCAATAGGTATGAGCAGGAATGTGTAGAGGATGAGGTCGTAGAAGTCAAAGACCCATCCCGCCCAGCTCATGAAGAGGATGCGGTAGTGTTCACCTGTGGGCTTGGCAGATTCACTCAAAAGCGCTTTTGCCATGGGGGCGACATGCCCTCCGGGATGGTTCTATCACAATCACACAAAGGCGCCTGCCCTAGCCGATCATCCTCCAGATGAGAAGCAGGAGAGCGGCACCGACTATTGACATAAGAAAACCGGCCGTGTGAAACTTCGCCCCTTCTTCAGGTTTCTTGATCAACGCGCCAATGTATCCTCCAACGAACGAACCGAGAATCCCGACGATCGTGGTCGCAATCAGGCCGATGTGATCGGCACCGGGGAGTACTGCGCGAGCGATCAAGCCGACAACAAAACCGACTATCGCAGCCCAAATCCATTGGAAGAGTTTCATCGTTGTCTCCTTGTTGAGTGTCGTATGGATGATACGTCAGAGGGGAGGGAATGTCAAGAACTCATTCACTCAATGAAAAATGCGGAAGGGGAATCGAGAACTCAGATCCAGGTCTCATTGTGACAAGGTAATATCAGGAATACCGTCAGGACGGAGGAGTTGGAGCGCAATGAGGCGCTTCGCTGTCCCAATGGGAAACCGTTCCGTGAACACAACGTCGTTCTTTCGGTCAATAATAATCACCATGCTTTTCACGACGCCGGCATTGCTCAGTATGGAGTCAGGTGCAACGACCACCGGCAACGTTATCCCGTTGGCAGAGATCCAGCGCCGGAGATGCTTTGAGGAATCGTTTCTGATGAATTGATCCTCGTCGAAAACCACAAGCACCCGATGTGAATTTTTGCCAAGTTGCGATCCTGCAGAATCGGCGAATGCCAGGAAATCATCAAAGCAGAGAGCACAACCCAGATCGGCGTACTTCATAAGAAGAATGGCCCGGTTGCCGGGATGGCGCAGTGCAAATTGGGGATGTACTCGCTCGGCAAAACCGACGGCCGCTTCGGCACGGAGATGCGTGCTGGTTTTCCCCCCATTCAGTACCGGCATCATCAACGACACTTCAAGGAGCACCAGCACCGCGGCAACGATCATCTTCCATGAAAGCCCTCTTCTCCCTTGCCCCTTACCAGGTACTCTTCCCTTTCCCGGAGAATAGTATGCCAGGAAAGCGAATGCATTGAACAGCACGATGTCGAGGAGGAGTTCCTGAGTATTCGTCAAGCCGATTCCGATGTTGCCGAAGCAATTGCACGTAATCTCCCGTCCCTGAATAACCGCCGAGGACAGTACCCACACGAACAATGCAACCAGAACGAAAAACATCAATGAGACCAATCGTATCTTGAACCGGGCGAAGAGTGCGATTGCCCCCAGAACCTCCGCTGCAATGACGCCGATCGCCAGAATGAGCGCGTATGCGAAAGGGATAAGCATGGTGGTTGCAACAGTCACAGCGAACGCATCGAGGATGAAGAGTTTGCTGATTCCAGCGATGAGAAATATCGCACCAAGCACATAGGATAGAGAACGGACCACCATGGTCATCTCCTGAGGTTGTAGACCCGTATGAGCGTCCGGGCGCCTTCAATACTGAACAGGTCACCGTGGCTGTCGAGAAAGATGCGATACGACGGCTCCGCAAGAACAAGTTGCGATATCAGTTGGCCTTGATGATTGACCACAAAGATATCTCTCCGTGGATGTTCGGTGTATTGGTCGGCAAGCAGGTATGTCATTCCCCCTGCGTCAACAGCAACTCCCATAAAGATATTGTCTTCGGGTACCGTAAGCGCTTCTGAGAACATCCCCCGCGAGAACGTCTTCTGTTCGGCCCTCGGGCGGATTCCGGGGACGCTGAATTCACGTACGAACCGCCCCGAAGTATCCCAAATCTCCACAGTGTTATGGACCATGTACGCCACCACAATTTCAGTGGCACCGTTCATCGCCATCATGAAGACGTTGTCGAACATGTTCATCGATGAATGTCGAAGAATGATATTCTTCCTGATATTTCCATGAATATCCGACTGCAAAAGTCCCTCTCCCCTTGCATTGGGCAATTTCCCTATCCAAAGGTAACCGTTGGCATCAAACGCAAGATCAAATACGCGGCCGTCTGTGTAGAACGTTGAAAGATGCTTGTAGGTATCTGTGAACACCTGCACTCTCGTAGATTCGAAGTCACTGACCGCAACAAGCGTCTCAGCTGCAGCGATCGAACCCGGACCCCGGAATTCACCATCGCCTTTACCTCTTTTGCCAAAGGAGCCCGTCAGGTGCCGGCTGTTGTCAATGCATTTGATGTTGTACTCAAGTTTGTCGGCAACCAGGACCCGCTGCCGGGGCAGGAAAGCGAGGCCAAACGCCCCAAGGATGAGATTGTCGTCGGCAGCACCGATCGTCGCGATGGGTTTGAGATCCCGAACGGCTTGTGCTCTCATCGTGTGCAGTGGTGTGGCGCATAAGGACAGGAGGCCGGCAACCAGGACACATAGTGGGAGCGTGTGGAGACAGGGAAGAGTGTTCAGCCCAACCGTTCGGGATCTCAGCATGTCGCGGATAGTCCTTTCGTCTTGCGCGCATAACCTATTCACAACGCCCGACCTCAGGGTCGAGGGCTTGTGTGCCAGGTCGCTCCGGCATGCTCAGCAAAACAAGTATCCAATAGCGCAACCAACGTAACAACCGTCGGTCAAAGGATTTTCCCCTCCGTAAAAGTCCCGGCATGAGCCGCCACACTGTCGGTATCTGGCCACGCAGGATGCCGGCTTTGCGAAGGTATCAACCGTCACCGTCGCACTCAAGAGGAGAACGATCGCTAACGACACCAGGATTTTCTTCATGGCAGCTCCTTTAGGATTAGGTGAGTATGGGATTGTCAATGGGCGATAGTCTATCGACTATCGCCCATTGGTTCACCACATTACTACACCACTATCGCGATTTTTTCGATTCGCCAAAGAAAAAAACGGCATCCAATTGAGCTGGTAAGAAGTCGAGTGGAGTTGAAGAAGAACCCTGACTGCACTATATTAGTCCTATCACGAACTCTCTCAAGAGGATCCATGCAGTTCCGAAAATTCCTCCTGGTACTTCCAGTCGGATTGATCTGCGTGAATGTGTTTGCGCAAATCCGCACTGAGGAAACCCGTAAAACAGTCGACCCCGCAAAGGGGGACACCATCGTTACACAGTCTGTGATTATCTCACGCAGCGAGGACATTACGCCGAGGAAGGGCATCCTGCTTGTCAATCCCCTGAAGTTTTTTCTCTTTTACAATCTCTCGTATATGCACCGGGTGTCATCTGACATTGTCGTGGGAGGCGGATTTCAGCTCCCCACCATTGCTGGTATCAACGGATGGGGAGTCAGCGCTGAAGTGAGGATCCACCCGTCCGGCAAGGCGCCACGGGGGTTTTACATCGCCCCGAACTTCGGCTACAACTCCCTCAGTGCGGGCAGCAGCACCGCGACACCGATTTCCGTCGGTATTCTCCTGGGATGGCAGTGGTTCCCCGGTGATGACTTCGCGATGGGACTCGGGATCGGAGTGGACCACTACTCGGGTTCAACCTCGGTGAACGACACCGATCTATGGAAGTTCGATGGCAACGTTCCAGCGCTCCGTTTTGATATCGGCTACGCGTGGTAACTTGTATTTCCCTTCCTGTTCCCGTACATTATTCGAGAGTTCCCCCGGCCCGGAATCTGACTCCATAACCCTTTTAGACTCAAGTGGTTGGCGCAAGCCCCGCAACTATCACCGGGATGGACCGTAAAGACCTTCTGAAGGAATGGTCCGGCTGCACATCTCTGAGAGGATCCAGAAAATGGGACTGAAAGATCTCTTTGTTAGGCCTGCTAAGCAGACACCGCCCGAGAAGCCGACCGCTACGTCTTCCGCGGGCGCGAGTTCGCCGGTGTTCATTTCTCGCAATCAGCCGTTTCCTGCGCCGAGGGCTCTCGAGCTGGAACCGGAACCGTTTCTGCTGCAACTGAAAGAAGCACTGGAAAAAGCGGATCTTCCGGGACAACAGACGTATCTCGCGTTTTCCAAGGCCCTTGGGAACATGGAAAAACTGCCCATGGACGAAGCAACGAAGTTCCAGGCGGCTTTCGCGACATTGCAGGCGACCGGAAGCAATGTCACTCAACTCATTGAATCGTTCAGCTACTTCGAAGGCATCCTCGACGCGGAAAAAGACAAATTCGAAGAAGCCCTTCACGCGACAATCGGCGATTCAGTGATCAAGAAGGAAAACGAGATCAAGCAACTCACGGATGAGAACACGGAGTGCTCGGCACAAATCCAGAAACTGACAGCAACGATCACCACAAATCAACAGAGCATCGCCCAACATCAGAGCGAACTCACTGTAGTCAACGACAAACTGAAACACAAAGAAAACAGCTTCATGGCAGCATACCGCTCGATGAAAGAACAGCTCCAGGCGGATGCCAGGAAGGTCAACACGTATCTCAGCTCCGCTATCGCTGCGCAGCCCCTTTCAGACACCAAACATAGAAAGTGAGGAGATCAAGATGGCTGACTCATCATTGCTTCCCTCAACGGTTTCGACCACGGGGATGAAATCGTTCTGGAGCCGCAAAGAAGGAAAGACCGGGATGCTCGTCGGGTTCGCTATTCTTGCCGCTCTCGGGTACGGCCTGTACCAGATACTGCCTTTCCTGATTACCATGACGAAGAACCTGCTCACGCTCGCGCTCCTGGGCATATGCCTCTTCGTCCTCATCTATCTGATCATGGATAGTCAGGTGCGTAATCTGGTCTGGTACCTTTACAAGTCTATCATGCGGGGACTCACCGGACTCTTCATTCAGATCGATCCTGTGGGAATCATCGAAACCTACATTGCCCATTTGCGGAAGCAACTGCAGAATCTGGAGAGTCAAATCCAGGAACTCTCGGGCGCGAAGCGCAAGCTTGCGGATGCGATCGACCGGGCCAAAGAAGAGCTTGAGGAGCAATTGAATCTCGCGAAGGTGGGACAGAAGAAAGGACTCGGGGTCGCTGAAATCACTGTCTACACGAACCAGGCCGGTCGACTGAAAACCCGGATCGAGAAGTACCAGAGCCTTGTGACCAAACTCGATACGCTCTACCGCATCCTCGAGAAGATGCAAAAGGCTGCGAAGGTGGTCATCCTCGACAGGACGAACCAGGTCGAAGACATCAAGATACAGCGCCAGGAAATGCGCACCGGGTTCAATGCATTCAAGTCGGCAATGAGCATCCTTGCCGGCGATCCCGACAAGAAGGTCCTGTTCGATCAGGCAATGGAATCGATCCAGAACGACATCAGCATGAAGGCGGGCGCGATGGAGAGATTCATCGAGGAGTCGGGAGAAGTCATGGCGGCCATCGATCTGCAGAATGGGGCGTTCGAAGAAAAGGGAATGAAGCTCCTCGAAAAATGGGAAACGGAAGGACTTCCGCTTCTCCTGACAGACGGGTCTGAACATCTCCCCGCCGCCGACCAGCTGCGTCCTGTCGATGCGAAATTCGTTGAGGTCGCGAAAGAGACTTCAAAGTCGGGCGACAACTCCTACAAAGACCTGCTCAACAAATAGACCTCTCATTCTGAAAGGCTGGACACATGAATCGCCTTACTGTGCTGTCGAAAATTCTCGGAGGGTTGGCGATCGTCGGCATCCTGGTCGCCGCCCTGTACTATCTCGGCAAGAACCCTGACATCGCGGAAAAAATCGCCCCGACGGGAAAGCCATCAGTCGGCCAGGTGCAGAAGGAAGCGAAGGTGGGGCGCGGTGAGAAACTCATCGTCGGTATCAATACCTGGGGCGGATTTGCCGGAGCGGTATATTTCAACGGCGGATTCAAAGCTTCAAAGGAAAGCAAGTTCTTCACCGAATACGGACAGCTGGTGGAGTTCAAACTGATCGATGACTTCAATGCGAGCAGGGAAGCCTGGAAAAGCGGCGACATCGATGTTCTCGGCTTCTGCACGATCGATGCATTTACCACAGAAATCAACGGGCTGAAACAGTTCGAACCTCAGGTGATCGGTCAGATCGATTGGTCACGCGGTGGAGATGCAATCGTCGTCCGCCGCGGGATCAATCAAATTGCCGATCTGAAAGGCAAAAAGATCGCTGTCGCACCGATGACGCCTTCGCATACGTTGCTCCTCTGGCTGATGGACGCAGGTGAAGTCGGCTGGGATGATGTGCAGATCATTCCGGTCGCCAATGGCATCGACGCCGCCGATCTTTTCAAGAAACAGCAGGTCGATGCGGCAGTGGTCTGGTCGCCCGATGATCAGGACTGCGTTGCCAAAATCGAAGGATCCAAAGTGCTCGTGAGCACAAAGAAGGCTTCTCACATCATTGCTGACGTGTGGCTGGCCAAGAAGGCCACGGTCGAAGAGAAGCACGATGCTCTCAAGGCCTTCGTTGAAGGAACGCTCAAGGGCAACGGCACGATTAATGCCAATGCAAACGCGAGGAAGGAAGCTGCCACGCTTCTTGCCGACGGCTTTAACCAGCCGGTGGATTTCTGCGTCACCGCAATCAGCAATGCCCGCCTTGCGACCCTCGGCGATAATCAGGACTTCTTTGACATCAACGGCACCTTTGCCGGCGTGTCCGGGGAAAAACTGTATACGAAGATGGCCCAGGCTTTTGCCCGCACGAAAGACAACCAGGGACAGTACTATATTACCGGCAGCGTACCGCCGTGGCGTTCCATCGCGTATCCGGCGTTCATTCGCTCCAGCACGTTGGTGGGTCCTGAGCAAGCTGCAGAAGGGGGCGCCAAGTTCGCCGCGCCGACTCCTGAACTTGCCACGGTTCCTGCTATCAGCACCAAGAAGGTCACCATTGAATTCCCGTCCGGGTCGTCAGCACTCACCGATGAGGCCAAAACCAAGATCGACATTGAATTTCTCGACCTGGCCAAGGGCTTTCGTGAAGCCAGGATCCGCATTGAAGGAAATACCGACAATGTTGGCAGCTATGAAATGAACAAGGAACTCTCACGCAAACGGGCTCTCGCGGTCGCCGGATACCTCGCACAGTGGTTTGACCGGAATCGCTTCGTCGTTGTCGGCAATGGACCGGACAAGCCGGTAGCCGAAAACACCACTCCTGAAGGTCGGCAACGCAACCGCCGGACAGACTTCGAAATCCTTAATCAATAAGCCATAGAAAAGAGAACTGCATATGGGTGATCTGCGCGAGAGTCTGCCAAAACGGACTGTGTTGCTCTATGAACTTGGCGGTGTGGCCTTTGTTCTGGTGGCATGGCAACTGGTGGCGATGCGCATCAATTCCATCGCCATTCTCCCCACTCCGCTGGAGGTCCTCGGGTCGTTCCCCGAGCTTCACTTCCAGGACCTCATTGTGATCAACACGCTCTACTCGATCAGAATCAATCTGCTCGGGTATCTGTGGGCGATTGCTCTCGCGCTCCCGCTCGGGTTTGCTTTGGGTCTTTTCAGCCCTCTGGGAGCGATCTTCAACAGATTTCTTGAGGCGATCCGCTACATCCCCCTCACAGCCGTCACGGGGCTCTTTATTGCCTGGTTTGGAATTTATATGAACATGAAGGTCCAGTTTCTCGCCTTCGGCATTTTCGTATACCTCCTCCCTGTGGCTGTCGAGCGCGTCAAAGAGCTCGATGAGGTCTACGTCCAGACCGCGCAGACTTTGGGAGCCAGCAAATGGCAGATCATTACAAAGGTCTTCGTACCGGGTGTTCTGTCAAGGGTTATGGATGATATTCGTGTCCTCACGGCGATATCCTGGACCTATATCATTGTGGCAGAGCTTGTCAACAATGAGGGGGGAATCGGAGCGCTGATATTCAGGGCGTCGCGGCAGAGCCGATTGGACAAAGTGTTCGCCGGCCTTTTTGTCATTATCCTCATCGGCTTCATCCAAGACAAGATCTTTATCTGGCTCGACCGCCGAATCTTCAAATACAAATATGCAAACGGCAAATGACCTCAACGAACAACATTATTGAATTGAGAAACATTTCCCAGTGGTACAAACGGGAGAATGGCCAGAAAACGGTGGTCATTGAGGGTCTCAATTTGCTGATCGAGGACGTTCCCAAGAGGGGGCAGTTCATCTGTCTGCTGGGGCCATCAGGGTGCGGCAAGTCAACGGTGCTCCGATATGTTGCGGGGCTCCAGAAGCCATCAGAAGGAGAGGTCCTCCTCTACGGGAAGCCGAGAAATCCGGCGGACCACGTCGGCATGGTCTTCCAGCAGTACAGTTCTTTCCCGTGGTTGACGGTGCTCGACAATGTTACGCTGGCACTTGAGATCAAAGGCGTTCCCCGGAAGGAGCGACGGGACAAGGCCATGGCATATATTCAGGCGTGCGAACTTGAAGAGCACGCGGATAAGTATGCACAGTATCCGATTCTCTCGGGAGGACAACTGCAGAGGGTCGCCATCGCACGGAGCCTCGTCTCAAATCCGAATCTTCTGCTGATGGATGAACCTTTCGGCGCTCTGGACGTCAACACCCGACTGAAAATGCAGGACATGCTGCTGGCTATCTGGGAGAGGTTGTGGCACATTAACGATGCGACGACTATTGTCTTTGTCACGCACGATATTCCCGAGGCGGTGTATCTGGGGACGGATATCTACATCATGCAGACCGATCCGGGCAAGATTGCGCATCACATTGCCATTGATCTTCCCTTCGACAAGACACGACAGGTAAAACGCGATCCGCGATTCGTGCAGTACGTGTACACTATCGAGGATAAAATGATGAGCCTGTCGAAAAAAGGCGCAGCCGACATATTACGGAAGGGATGACGGAGGCTGAGATTGGAGACTCGCAAGATAGAGCATCTCCACCTTCTTCCGCGCCCAGGGGGTTTTGCGGAGGAACTTCAAGCTCGATGAGACGCTGGGGCTCTCCAGGAAACATCTGACCTTGATCCGGCGCCCCAAGTCTTCCCAGCCATACTGATCTACCAGATGATGCAGAACCATCTCCAGGGTCTTCCCGTGCAGCGGATTGTTGGGTTGGTCCTTGGTCATTCCACTATTTCAACCCCCGCTTTTTCTTTTCAATGAGCACCTGCGCATCAACCGGCTCGGAACAGATAGCACACACATAGCGTTTGGTGGTCTCGTTATAATCCGGCTCGCGGGTCTGTCGGCAATTCGGACACCGGANNTGTTTGGGTTTTGGCATGGGTTCCTTATGAAGAAATCCTTCGTCCTTGCGAGAAAGTATGAAGATTCCTTCAGGAATGCTACTATGCACTACCCGGAACTCAATCGACGCGCTTGCAGATCTCTGCAAACACGAAGATCTCTGGTTTCACGTCGACGGAGCGTTCGGTGCTCTCGTTGCGCTCTCTCCGGCACTGCGTCACATTGTCAAGGGGATGGAACGGGCCGATTCTATGGCATTCGATATGCACAAATGGATGTACCTTCAGTATGAGGTCGGCTGTACACTTGTGCGCGATGCCGAAATACACCGACAGGCATTCGCGTTGACGCCTCATTACCTGGAACATACCGACAAAAGAACATCGGTGGAAAGTACACAGCGGCGGGCAGGTCCTAGCGCGAGATCGATGATGGGATCCCAAAACCTTGCGGGAGTAACTCCGGAGCCCATCGAACGATGGGCTCCGGCTGT
>PMMO01000154.1 GCA_003162215.1 Ignavibacteriota bacterium | reverse complement strand
ATTCGGCTTGCTTTCCCATGAATCGTACTTTCTCTTGAATACCAAACTCGCGGCAGAGAATTTCGCACTGGGATCGGTCAGGTCCGTCGCCAATAAGAATAAGAACGCTCGATACTTTTTTCTGAACTTCGTTGAAAATTTTTATAACATCAAGCACGCGCTTCACCGGACGGAAGTTTGAAGTGTGGACGAGAACTTTTTCGCCATGCGGTGCGCAGTTAGCGCAAAATTTTCCAGAAGGAGTTCTTCGATATTTCTCAACGTCAATGAAGTTGGGAATAACCTCAATCTCTTTGTTGATATTGTAGTTCGTTAACGTTTTTTCTTTGAGGAACCGCGAGACTGCTGTAACACCATCGCTTTGTTCAATGCTGAATTTCATCACGGGCAAAAAGCTGGGTTCGAGACCGACAAGCGTGATATCGGTGCCGTGAAGCGTCGTGATCACCCGCAGACCGTCGTGCAGGATCTGCCGCGCCAGATACGCGCTCGTGGCGTGGGGAATGGCGTAGTGCGCGTGCAGAATATCCAGTTTTTCGAAGCGGGAGACTTCCACGATCTTGCTCGCAAGAGCCGGCGTGTACAGAGGAAACTCAAACAGCGGGTAGGTCGACATCTCGACTTCATGATAAAAAATGTTGCCGAGATAGCCGTCCAGCCTCATCGGCAACGCATAGCTGATGAAGTGAATGAGGTGCCCGCGGTCAGCGAGGGCCTTTCCCAGTTCCGTGGCAATGACGCCGCTGCCGCCGTACGTAGGATAGCAGACAATGCCGATTTTCATCCTGGCTCCTTGGTGGAATGAAGATACATAAGGAGAGGGTAAGCTGCAAGGGGACTTTGAACAGGAGCGATCATCGAGTATATTATATACATGATCGATGAATACTCCACGCTAGCCCGTCCCGGGCACGCCGAAATGCGCCTTCTGGCGTCGAGATTCCTTGCCGACGCGGTCCCTGCAGATACGAAACAGGAGATTGATGCCTTCCTGCAGGTCATCCGCAAAAAATTTCATGACGCAACCCATCATTGTTTTGCCTATCGCTTGGGAACAGATGGACAGGAGAGCCGTGCGTCGGATGCAGGTGAACCGGGGGGGACCGCTGGGAAACCCATTCTTGCCGCAATTGACCGCGAGGGGCTCACCAACGTGTTCGTGGTCGTGACGCGGTATTTTGGGGGAACAAAGCTGGGGACGGGGGGATTGGTGCGTGCCTACGGTGAAGCTGCAACTCTTGCGCTGCGGGAAGCGGGGCGCAAAACGCAACTGATTACGGCGCCGCTTTCACTCTCCGTGGAGCATCCGCAGGTCAGCCAGATAATGCATACTGCGTCCCGTTGCGGAGCGCGTGTAGCGGATACACGCTATGATGATGTTGTCCACTTCCGCCTGGAAATCCGCCGCTCGCGGCTCGAGGCACTACGGGAAGAGCTCATCCAGGCCACGAGCGGAGGAGTGCGCTTCGAAGACTAGTGCTTCTGAAGTTTCTCGACGATTTCGACAGTGTCAAGGGCGATCACGAGCTCTTCATTGGTCGGGACCACGAGTACCGCAGTTGAAGTTCCTGCCTTCGAGATGTTCTTCTCTTGGTCCGGTGATCCATTGATCGCATCATCGACGTCAATACCTATGAACTGCAGCCCTTCACAGCATGCCTTCCGGACTTCCTTGCTGTTCTCTCCGATGCCGCCGGTGAACACCATGACATCGATCCCGCCCATGGCTGCGGCGTAGGCACCGATGTATTTCTTCACACGGTAGCAGAACACTTCAAAGGCCCAGGTGGCTTTCTTGTCGCCGTTGTTCATTTCGGTGATGATTTCCCGCATGTCGCTGCTGATGCCGGAGATTCCCTGGAGGCCACTGTGCTTGTTCAGCAGTGTCGTAGCTTCGTTCATCGTGAGTCCCTCCTTGGCCATCAGGAAGAGGATCACGGAGGGGTCCAAGTCACCGCAGCGCGTTCCCATCAACAACCCTTCGAGCGGAGTGAACCCCATGGTAGTGTCTACGGAGACGCCGCGATCGACTGCGGCCATGCTGCACCCGTTGCCGAGATGGCAGGTGACGATTTTGAGGTCGGAAGGATTGCGCTTCATAGACTGTGCCGCGCGCAGGGCCACATAGCGATGTGATGTACCGTGGAAGCCATAGCGGCGGATCTTGTACTGGGAGTAGAGCGAATACGGAATGCCGTACAGATACGCCTTCTTGGGCATGCCTTGATGGAACGCCGTGTCGAAGACGCCCACTTGCGGAATGCCGGGGAGGTTGGCATTGCAGGCCTCGATACCGCGCAGATTGTGCGGGTTGTGCAGCGGGGCGAGTTCGATGTTATCGCGGAGGGTGCGAATGACATCTTGCGTGATCAGCACCGAATCCGAAAAGGTTTCGCCACCATGAACGACGCGATGGCCGACTGCATGGATATCGGATTTGTCGTTGATCACCCCGTGGTTGCGGCTCAACAGCATGGCGAGGATGTACTCAATCGCCACGGTATGATCGACGATCTCACCGGCGATCTTAATGTCATCACCGTCGTAGCGCACGTTGGACAATGTTGCGCCGCTCATGCCGATACGTTCCACCACGCCGCCTGCGAGTTTTTTCTGTGCGGTGCTGTCGATGAGTTGATACTTGACCGAGGAGCTTCCGCAATTCATGACAAGGACATTCATTTTCGTTTTCCGTCTTCGTTATAGGTAAAGAATCCTTCGCCGACCTTTTTCCCGAGTTTACCTTCGCGGACCATGCGGCGGAGAAGAGGGCAGGGGCGGTAGCGTGGTTCGCCGAGCTCACGCCAGAGCGCATCCATCCACATCAGAACCTCATCGAGGCCCATGGTATCGACCATTTCCAGCGGGCCGGTCGGCATGCTGTATCCCAGCTTCATGGCTGTGTCGATGTCATCCGCTTTCGCAATACCTTCCATCAACACATGCATCGCTTCGTTCAACATTGTAAGAATGACACGCGTGGTGATAAAGCCGGGATACTCAAATACCTCGACGGGGGTCTTGCCGATGCGCAGTGCAAAGGCCTTGACGAGGGCAAACGTCGCATCGGAGGTTTTCATCCCCCGGACGATCTCCACGAGCGGAGTCTGCGGGACCGGATTGAGGAAATGCATCCCGAT
>PMMO01000192.1:4997-6399 GCA_003162215.1 Ignavibacteriota bacterium | reverse complement strand
TTCTTCGGTGGCAGCAACGGCTTCGTCCGATTCCATCCTGATAGTATAAAAGACAATCCGTATGTCCCCCCGATTGCGATTACCGCATTTAAGAAGTTCGATAAGTTGGTTTCGTTCGACAGTGCGATCTCCGAAAAGAAATCGATCGATATCTCGTATAGAGAGAATGTATTCTCGTTTGAGTTCGTCGCGCTAAACTATACCAGTCCCGAAAAGAACCAATACGCCTACAAGCTCGAAGGCTTCGATAATGAGTGGGTCTACTGCGGTACACGGCGACATGCAACATACACCAATCTCGATGGCGGGAAATATGTCTTCAGAGTAAAGGGCTCCAACAACGACGGCGTGTGGGATGAGAAGGGTACGTCGATCGCAATCATCATCACACCCCCCTTTTGGTCAACGTGGTGGTTCAGGGCGTTTGCACTTGTTGCAGTGTTTGGCTCGGTTGGGGGAGCATTCCGGTACATTGAAATACGAAAGATGAAAAGAAGAATTGAACTCCTGGAGCAAGAGCGGGCGCTGGAGCGGGAGCGGTCCCGCATCTCGCAGGACATGCATGATGAGGTCGGCGCGAGTCTGACGGAGATCGCGATTCTCAGTGAGCTGGCAAGAAAGGAGATGGGGGATAAATCGGACATAGCCGGTTTGCATATCCGTAAGATCGCCGATCGGTCCCGGGAAGTGGTGGACAGCATGAGTGAGATCATCTGGACGATCAATCCGAAGAACGATCACCTCAACGATCTCATTGCCTATCTTCACCACTACGCCGTGCAATACCTCAAGTCAACGGCGATACGATGCCGGTTTGAATCACCTGAGACGGTTCCGGATTTCTCTTTGTCGGCTGAGGTGCGGCGCCACATCTTCCTTGTTGTCAAAGAGGCGTTACACAACGTTGTGAAACACTCAGATGCCACGGAAACCACGGTCAGGTGTTCTTTCGGTGAGGGAACAATGGAGGTTTCGGTGGAAGACGACGGAAAGGGATTTCCGCTTGAGCAAATCTCCCGTATTGGGAATGGCGTCCTTAATATGAGAAAGCGGATCGAGAACATTGGAGGCACGTTTGCTATTGATTCCCAGCAGGGTGGTGGCACGAAGGTATGCATTTCCGTGCCGATTGTCGTTTCCACGACGTAAGATGTGTGTAGCTTTTACTCCAATTGGAGTATTGACCTGGCTATCAGATAATGGTATCCTGAACATACATGCCAATCAAGGTCTCGATAGTAGAAGACAACGATCAGATACGTGAGGGGCTCTCCGTCCTGATCAATGGGTCGACCGGATTTCAATGCGTTGCCACGTACCCAACGGCGGAAAACGCCTTGAAGTATCTTCCGGCCCACAGGCCGGATGTCGTGCTCATGGACATCCAGCTTCCGGGGATGTC
>PMMO01000192.1:0-4889 GCA_003162215.1 Ignavibacteriota bacterium | reverse complement strand
AAGGAAATTGCAGAGAAGTTCTTCCTTAGCTCCGAAACTGTCCGCACCCACCTCAGAAATATCTATAAGAAGCTCAACGTGAGATCACGCACTGAAGCCACGCTGAAGTATCTCCATAAGTAGCGCCTCTTCCTTTTCCTTCCAAGTCATTTCTCTACTCCAAACAGGTGATACTCCCGTTGAATTACACCATTGCCTGGCGCAGAATACTCCAAACCGGCGATTGTCCGCCTGCCAACCCTTCTCTACATTAGTCCGCAGAATCCAATACACAATTTCAATCACTGTTTCTGTGGAGGTAGTTATGAAGCGCATGTTTTTGCTCTTGGTAGGGGTCATGATAGTGTCTGTCAGCCGGTCCAGCGCGGACGGGGTGATCGACTGGAACGCCACTGCGATCACGGTTATGCTGAGGGTGCCGGCGCTGGCGAGAAGCCCCAGTAACGATATGGCCTACGTGCATGTCGCTATCTACGATGCGGTCAATGCGATCGACGGTCAATATTCCGTTTTTGCCGTGGCGCCATCGAATGCCGCCCCGTGGGCATCCAAAGAAGCGGCAGTCGCGGCCGCGGCACGCCGGGTGCTTCTGACGTTCTATGCCCCACAACAGCCGTACATCGATTCCGTGTACAATGCCGCGCTTGCCCTCCTGCCCAACGATAGCACGAAGACACGAGGGATGGCGATTGGTGATACCGTTGCGACGCGGTTTCTCGCTCTTCGCGCGGGAGACGGGAGAGATGCGATCGTTACGTATGTCTGGCTCCCTCCGGGACCTGGCGTGTATCAACCGACCCCCCCGGGGGCGGCCCAGTACCAACCGGTGGCCCCGTGGCTTCCACAGCTCCGACCGTTTTCTTTTGGTTCATCGTCGCAGTTCCGGGCGCCGGGTCCGGCCTCACTCACAAGCGAGGTCTATACGAAGGACTTCAACGAAGTGAAACGCTACGGCTCGCGCGACAGCTCTTTCACAACCCCCCAGCAACGAGAAATCGGGAGGTTTCATACGGAGAACCCGGCCGTGCAACTGGCCAGGAACATCCGTCTGTTCGCGGCGTCCCGCGCAATGTCGCTTGCCGACAATGCCCGGTTGTTTGCACAACTGTACGTGACGATTGGCGATGCGACAATTGCCGGGTTTGAATCGAAATACTATTACAACGCCTGGCGTCCGTCGACCGCCATCCGCGCGGCAGATACTGACGGCAACCCGCTTACCGTACGAGACACTTCATGGCTGCCACTGGTAACGACACCGACTCATCCGGAATACCCTGCCGCGCACGGCCTCGCGATGGGCGGGCTTGCCTACGGCCTGGCGAAGTTCTTCGGCACGACAAAGGTTCCCCTCACGCTCACGAGCAATGTCACAGGAACACAACATTCGTTCACCAATACCAATGATCTTATTGCGGAAGCGATCAATGCGCGCGTGTACGGCGGCATGCACTTTCGTTCTTCCGTCGAGGATGGCATTACGATTGGGCGCGATGTTGCGGCATGGGTGGCGCAGCGCGAGTTCATCCGTCTTGGCGCATCACCCTGGGCCCTCCAACGGGTACCGGGTTCAGACAATAACTTGAACCCGGACTTTCAGTTTTCGGCGGTGAATGAGAATGTCTGTTGGGGAACCAGAGGCGTGATTTCCCAATTCGTTCGAACCACAAACGGTGGAACAACCTGGACATCTTCGGTCATTGGAGGTGCATCGGGGCTTTTTGGCCCCATTATCGCGGCAATTGATGCCAACACAGCAGTTGTTGCACTGTGGGATGCGTCGGGCGCGTCAAGTGGTGGAGTGTTCAAAACAACCGATGGCGGATTAACATGGACCAAACAAACAACAGCTTTTTCAGGCTCTGGCGGAAGGCCCTTTGCGATACACTTCTACGATGCGAACAACGGCGTTTGTACGGGTAATCCGAACGGCGGAAACTGGGAGATATACACGACCACAAATGGCGGATCGCAATGGACTCGAGTGCCATCCGCAAACATTCCCCCTCCAGACCTCCAAGGCGGTCAAGAAGGTGGAGTTAATTTTACAGCTGCTGGCAATAGTATCTGGTTTGGCACAGTCAATACTTCGGTGTACAGGTCGACTGATCGAGGGATTACATGGTCTGTATCTCGCAATGTCTACGGAGGTGGAGGTGCTGGAGTAAACCTTGCCTTCAGGGATAGTTTGAATGGCATAGGTTGCACCCGCTTTGGTGGAAGCAACCGGATCATCAGGACAACCGATGGCGGAACAACATGGACGCCGCTAGCTGCTGCCTCAATTCCCAATAGTCCTTCAACTGGGAACAGCACATATGTTCCTGGAACGCGCTCATATGTGATTACATCCGCCTTCGACAATGGCGGCATTCCAGGTTCCGAATACTCTACCGACGATGGGTTGACCTGGACGCAGATTGATAACCTGCAGCATGGAGGCGCAACGTTCGCCTCCGCACGTGTTGGATGGAGCGGGGGCGTCAATGATTCAATCTACAAATGGGACAACACCCTGCTCGTCACGTCAGTCAAACAGTCACCGGGTGTTGTGCAGGGTTTCCGGCTTGACCAAAACTATCCCAACCCGTTCAACCCTTCGACGACAATACGGTATGGTTTGCCAACCAGAGCACACGTGACGTTGGCTGTCTTCAATACACTTGGCCAGAAGGTAGCAACCCTTGTCCAGGGAGAGCAGGAGGCGGGTGACCACGAGGTTCGCTTCGACGCAACCAATCTTGCGAGCGGCGTGTACCTTTGCCGACTGCAAGCAGGGAGTTTTCTGGAGACAAAGAAACTGTCGTTGCTCCGCTGACCAGTTTGAATGAATTGATCTCATGAGCGCCCGTGAATGCGGCGGGCGCTTTTGGTTCACCCAACAATGAAGCCATCGGAGGCATTATGAAAAAGTGGATACTCGCACCTCTCGCATTGGTCTTGTTGAATGGTCGATCTCTTCTGGCTTTGTGTGTGCTTTCGCTCATGGTCATTGGCTCTGCGAATGCCCAATGGGTGCAGACTAACGATCCCTCCGGCGGTGCAATGCAATGTTTCGCCGTCTCCCCCGCCTCCGGCGGAGACGGGTCAGGATTGGCATCGGGGCTGTAGTTCTATCCGTTGACCGCCGGCGGCTTTGTGCAGACGAAAAAAAATCGCACTTGCGCGATAAACGGTGGTTGGCAGGGCCCTTTTCCGTCACAGACGGGCATAATCGGCCACTCTTTCCAGCTTTCCGAAGGGAGCCAATTTGTTACCGCGAGTGTTATGTGTGGAAGGGTAACATTCCATCATATCACGAATCGGACAATAGTGGAGGAAGAGAAGTCACACGAAAAAGCTGGCGATCGCGAATTACGCCGGCATTTTCAAGCATGCAGGGGGCAGTATGTGCGGGAGCTTTAGTACCGGTGAAGTGGGTACATGATGCGCAAATCTTACAACCGGAGATGACTGGCGCGTATGAGGGAGCGAACACGAGATCGCAATGTCGTTGGAGGAAAATCATGACCGTGCATACAAGACTGTATCGTATCGCTGTCATATCTTTCCTTCTGTGCCTGGTGGGAGTCGAGGCCTCGCTCTCTGCCGGGACAGGCATTCTGCGCGGCAAGGTCGTTGACAAAGATTCAAAAGAGGCGTTGCCTGGTGCAGTGGTCCGGGTGCAGGGGACCGGCATCGGGATGACGACGGACCTGCACGGAATGTACCTGCTGCGCAGCGTGCCCACCGGCAATCAAACAATCATGGTGAGTTATGTGGGATATAAGAAAGTGTCTGTCGAGGTATCGATCGCCGAAAACATGACGCTGGACCGGGTCTTCAGTCTGACAGGCGAAGCGATTGAAGGTGAGACTGTGGTGGTGACAGGACAGGCAAAAGGTCAGATGTCGGCCATCAACCAGCAGCTGTCCTCGAACAGTATCGTGAACATTGTGTCGGCGGAAAAGATGAAAGAGCTGCCGGACGCGAACCTTGCCGAATCGATCGGCAGACTTCCGGGCGTGTCCATCATACGCGATGCAGGTGAAGCGTCGGAGATCGTCGTGCGCGGACTGTCGCCGAAGTTCAACAGGGTGACGGTCGAAGGCGTGCCGATGGTCTCCACCAACAACAGCGACAGGAGCATCGACCTGAGCCTGATCGGTGACGACCTGATCAGGGGTGTGGAACTTTCAAAATCGTTGCGGCCGGATCTGGATGCGGATGCTATCGGAGGCTCGGTCAACCTCACGCTGCGGCAGGCCCCGAACGATTTCCATTTTGATGTGACGGCCAACGGGGGCTACAATCAATTGCACAAGGACTGGAAGAACGGCAAGTTTGTGGCAAGTCTGAGTGACAGGTTCTTCGACAATGCCCTGGGTGCGCGTCTCCAGGTCAGCGTGGAGCAAAAGGAGATTCCATCACAGCAATTCGGTGGAAACTATAGCAGCGCCCAGTTGTACCCCGGCACCGACCAGTTCTACATCCAGACGGAGAGCGCCGTCCTTACGGTCAAACAGCAGCGAAGGAACCGGAACGTTGCGAGCGCTATTTTCGACTACACATCTGATTTTGTCGATCTTTCCTTCTTCAATCTGTTCAGCGAGAAGAACGACGACGTGACGAGCAGCGCCAATAACATCAATTTCCTCTATGCAGGGGTTGACGGCGGGTTCTCACGACAGTATACGCAGACAAATTACACAACGTCGGAACGGACCCATGCGCTGCAATCCCTGTTCAAGCTCGGCGACACGAAGCTGAATGTGTCCCTGGCCTATACGAACGCGAAAACAGCCGCACCGGCGCAGAATTTCCCACTGATTGAGGCGGCGACGAAGGCATTGCCCGCTTCAGTTTCACTCATCAATGCACAGCCCGCGACACTTATCGCCGCGATGGGA
>PMMO01000099.1 GCA_003162215.1 Ignavibacteriota bacterium | reverse complement strand
TCGGCCGGCTTTCCTGCACAAGGGCTTACTTTCATGACTCTCCCGTCAACACCACAATACTACCAATACGAATAGCTGAATCCGGGTGAGCTCGGTCACTCCTTCTTCCTGAAGATAACCCAACCGAAATATTATGGGCTAATAATACTTGTGGTTCGTCCCTTGGTCTGTGATCAAAATGAGGAGTCCATGGGCCAGCCACGATGGAAGAGCCGTTCGTTTTGTGCCTGATGAAGTATACCGGACAGNNGTTGGGCGATTTCCTGGTTACTCATTTCGTCAGCAATGGGGAGCAATGATCAGGGAACGACACTCTGACGGACACTGCCGAGAACAACCACAAAAGATTGTCAAAAACATGGAGCATTATGCGGGAAGAATTCCTCGAATCGATTCTACCACTTGGTCCAGTTCGGAAATGTCGATCGTGAGAGGGGGCAGCAGACGAAGGACGGTGGGGCCTGCAGGGAGCGCAAGCACGCCCGCATCTTGAAGCTTTTGGAGATAGGGTTTCACTTTCTCACGCAGATCGATACCGACCATTAACCCGAGGCGTCGGATCTCCCGTATCCGGGACGATTTCAACCGGGTCAATTGTTCCCCCACATACCTACCCTTCTCGGCTGCCTTATGCGGTAGATCCTCGGAGAGGATGTAGTTCAGCGTGGCGAGGGCCGCCGCACAACAGAGCGGATTGCCCCCGAACGTTGTGCCATGAGAGCCAGAGGGCACACTGATTCGATCGGAGCAAAGTACGGCACCCATCGGCAACCGCCAGCAATGGACTTTGCCAGACACACCATGTCGGGTTCCACACCGAAATGCTCCAGGCCGAACAACCGTCCGGCCGTCCAGCCCGGTTAAACCTACTGCAGGAATGTTGCGACGTTGCAATGCTTCCACGACCCGTTTGTTGCGCAGCCCTGCGTATGCCATCATCAACAGATCCAGCGCTGCATCGTCGGAGAACACGCTGTCGTACCCGCGCACCGATGTCACTGTTTCAAGGTGGATACCCAACCTCTCCGCCAACGTATCACGCCAGGCGTTCGCACCGTGCACGATGACTACCGGGCCTGTATGCGCAGTAAGGTCGTCAGCGACCCCTTCGAGGTTGATGTTTCTTCCTCCCCCGATTTTCAAAATGAGCATGAGAAAACCTCCAGTGAATCGTTGGGAAGCGCTAACCATTCGTGTCCGCTACCGTGGTAGGGTGATGAGCAAATCACGAGTTCATCCGTCGTCTGCCGGCGATACATCGTGAAGTAGTCAGCTTCGGTGGTGAAGAGTGAATGAACCTGAAGACGTCGGGCGTCGGCGAGAATGAAGTTGCATGCGCGGATGGAGATTTTGTTCCGCCAGTTCTTTGCGGAGTCTGAGCACGTAATCGTACATGTTTCTGGGGGAACCGGGGATCATGTATCCAGTGGTGTCGGCAATACTGATGATGTCCGCCCGCGCGTTGAGTCAGAGGTAATGAAGAAAGCTGGAGAGGCTGCACTCATTATGGCGCTGAGGCGGCTTGCCCCTCGGCTGGGAGGAAAGGCGCGGGATCCCCGGCGGATCTTGCGCCTGGTCCGTGACGTCAGTGTCCGGTCGAATATCACGGAGTTCACGTTCCAGAATTCCGACACCATTCTGCAGTGCCAGGCACGTCTTCTGGAAAAGATCCGTGGTCACGGTGACCATTTTGTCACCTGTACACAAGGTGTACACGAAATGACGATTATGGTCCATGCTGATCTTGAGCGCATGGTCGAGAAGGTCTTTCACTCGGGAAAACGGGTGTCGAGGCTGGCTCATCTTGCAGCAGTGGGAATTCACCTGACACCGAAGGTTGTGGAGATCCCGGGCGTGTACTATATGATTCTCAGACAGCTCACCTGGTCTGACATTAACGTCATCGAAGTTGTTTCTACGATGACGGAGTTGACCCTCATTCTGGAAAAGAAACACGTCGACAAAGCCTTTGTGGTACTCAAGCAATTCCTGTGGCCCTGAGGCGTGATCCTTCGAATTGTACGTTGAATCGACGGTGGACATCAGTCGCAGGATGAAAGAGCACTTCCAGGATCTAAGGATGGAGGACCACGCGAATCGATCTACCTGCAGATCTCGTCTATTCAGAAGTTTTGGGATCAAATGCGCAAGTTGACTCTCGCCTCAGCACGCCGTACCTTACCGCTGAACGTTCGAAATCACTTTCTCAAGGAGGTCATCATGGCAAAGCTCAAGCTCGTAACCTATTTCAAGATAACTCTTGAAGACAAGCCGGGGACGTTGCTCGCCGTCGCAAAGGAAATGAAGTCGAAGAATCTCGGGCTTCTTGCGCTATGGGGGTACGGAACCCAGCCGGGACAGGGATGGCTCTATTGCATCCCCAAGAATCCTGACAAGTTCCGGAATGCGTACAAGCCTTCCGGCATGCAGATGGAGGAAGGGAGTGGTCTGTTCCTGAAAGGTACGGACAAGACCGGGGCGCTCGTGAAGACCCTGGAAACAATCGCAAAAGAGGGAGTCAACATAATGGCCATTCATGCCGTTGCGGCAGGCGGCAATTACGGCTCGTTCATCCGCGTGGGTCCGGGGGACGTCGAAAAAGCGGCCAAAGCACTCGGCGCGAAGTAGATCCCTGAACACGCGTCAACCGGTTGTTGTGAATCATGGTGAGTGTGTGCCTTGAGGCATCGAGGGTCATTCAGGGACTCCGGATCTCTTTTCCAGATATGCCTGAAGTATGCGATCCATCATCTCCTGAGTTTCTTTTCTCACGATCTGTCGCGCAGGGTCAGCATCAAACCATGCCATGGTCCTCTTGATGCCGAGATGAAACGGGATCGTCGCCCTGAAATCAGGGACAATTCTCCTGATCTTGCTGTTATCAAAAATAACGCTGCAGGATTTGTCCCCCAACAATGACCCTCTGAGTGTGTCTTCACACGCGACAATGAAATCGGAGGGGATATGGACCAGATGCGGTTCGCGTCCCGCGGCTCGTGCGACAGCGCGGTGGATCTGGTCCCAAGTGAGTATCTCATCTGATGT
>PMMO01000119.1:42746-43714 GCA_003162215.1 Ignavibacteriota bacterium | reverse complement strand
TCGCCGCCGGCAAGATCGGCTTCAATTGCGCTGACAACCCGTCCTGCGTGATCGTGCGTCGATCGGAAGCGAAGCTCCAGTGCGCGACGTTCACCGGCGATGTTTTCTGCTGATCTCTTCCAGGCGACGAACGACTGTAATGCTTTGTGGATATCCTCAAAACGATCTTCACGGCATTCACCGGGCATAGCAAGAGGAATGATGGAGAAGTGCAAAGGTGTGCCGTCGCGCTGCGAGTAGATGCGGGGTCGCGGGTTCGCCAGATCGTCGAGAACGGAAGATATCGCCGTAATCAATGCCGGGGTCCGATCAGCCGGCATGAGCGCAACCGCCNNATGGTCGCATGGTCAGAAGTCAGGAGTACGTTGGATCGCGCGCCGAACAGTTCTATGCAAATCCCCCCTCCTCCGGCCAAATGCAGAGTCACCACGCGATCTGCGGGATGGATGGTGACCTCATGGATCATTCGACCGATTGATGCGGGAAGCACATTGGCCGAGTTCTTCTTCGCGCGCGCAAGCGAGCCGTGAAGATAGCAACAGCACAGGTCCGAACGGCACGAGACCACGAGTTGTTCGGCGAGGCCCATGAAGGCAAAAACCACTTCATCCCTGTCCTGGGAGTAGACCTGTTCAATGAGGTGTCCGGGGAGACGTTGTGAGAGATCCAACGCCACGGCCCGGAGGGTATGGTATGCTGACTGCATATGTTATCCACAATATAGCGANNCTATTTTCCCAACGTTTTCGCTGTTTTCTGTGGATATGGTGTGGATAATCATGGCTTTTCAAGTGCGGAATTTGTGGTTGCAGCTGCTTGCGATTTTTTGTAAATTGATTTCCTTACGCACATTATGCGGTCAAGCTCATGGTAACCAGCATGACAGGGTTCGGGCGTGGTGAGGCGACATCAGAGGGTATCACCGCGACAGTCGAACTCCGGAGTGTTAATAGTCGTTTTCTGGAAGT
>PMMO01000119.1:0-42739 GCA_003162215.1 Ignavibacteriota bacterium | reverse complement strand
TCTTCGCGGTTGCCCCGATCACTGAGTCTTCGCGAAAACGAGATCAAAGAGATCCTTCGTAGGTATGTCGTGCGGGGCAAAATCAGCGTTGTTGTGTCGATGGAGAGGAACAACGGGGAAGCCGTCGCGTTACGGATCAATCCATCGACCGCGCGTTCCTACTATCGTCTGCTGTCGGATTTGAAAAAGGCGCTTCGCCTGCGTGAGACGATCAANNCTGGCGCATCTGCTGCAGTTTTCGGACATCATGGAACAGGAAGAGGGGGCATCGGAGGACGAGGCGGAATGGGAGGTTGCACGGCGTGCGATGGAATCAGCCCTCGTGGGATTCCAACAGATGCGGAGCCAGGAAGGCGGCGAGCTTGCGGCTGATTTCCGTTCGCGCATCGGCCTGCTCTCGGAACGGCTCGATGAAGTGGAGGTGCTCTCGCGCGGACAGGTACCACGCGAACGCGAACGGTTGCGTGAGCGCATCAAACAGCTGATCGAAGCCGAAAAGATCGATGAAGGCCGGCTCGAATTGGAAATCGCGCTGCTGTCAGACCGTCTGGATGTGACCGAAGAATGCGTCCGATTCCGGAGCCACAACAAGTTTTTCCTGGAAGCGTTGAAGGGAGAGGAAGCCGCGGGACGCCGGCTGAACTTTCTGGTTCAGGAAATGAACCGCGAAGTCAACACCATCGGCTCAAAATCCAGCGCGCAGGAAATCGCACACATCGTGGTAGGCATGAAGGAAGAGCTGGAAAAGATCCGTGAGCAGCTGCAGAACGTCGAGTGACCGGGAAAATTGTAGTGATCTCTGCACCGAGCGGGGCGGGAAAGACCTCGATTGCCAGGGAAATACTCCGCAGGAATCCCACGCTGCGGTTCTCCGTCTCGGCCACGACACGACCGATGCGCATCGGTGAACGTGAGGGGAAAGATTACTTCTTCCTCGCACCGGACGAATTCCGCAAACGTGTCGCAGCGGGTGAATTCGTGGAGTGGGAAGAGATCTATGGGAACTATTACGGCACCTTGCAGGCCGAAGTGGATGCGGCACTCGTGCAGGGCAGACACCTGCTGTTTGACGTAGATGTGAAAGGGGCATTGTCGATCAAGTGCAAGTACCAGCAGGCCTTGCTGATCTTCATCAGCCCGCCTTCGGCGGCGGTTCTCGAGGAGCGGTTGCGGGCACGTTTGACGGAAGATGCGACAATGCTCGCACGCCGATTGGAGCGTGTACCGATGGAACTGGCCCAGGCACCGCAGTTTGACCGTTGCGTGGTCAACGACGTTCTGGAACGCGCGGTCACGGAAGTCCAGGAAATTGTAGAACAACACTTACAGAAGTCATAACGGAGTAATAACCATGGCCCTTAAGCCAATCGATCTCGAGTTTTTCAACAGGCCGGATAAGAACGTCCACGAATGCATCGTGGCCGCATCGCGCCGTGCACGCCAGATCAACGAAGAGATAAAAATNNGAATTTAATCAGCGCGTTGAAATGATCACGGTGAAAACCGAGGGGGAAGGGGAAGAGAATGACATTAACCCCGATCAACTGAAAATCAGCCTCGAATTTGAGAAGCGCACAAAGCCCACCGACAGTGCGTTGACTGAGCTGATAACCGACAAACTCGCCTGGCGCTATCGTGAAAAGGAAGAAGTACCGAAGATCGCTGAAGTAGAACCGGCTCCCGAAGAGAACGAGGAAGCCTGATACGGGCGGCTTATGCTTGAGGGCAAACATATCATTCTTGGGGTCACCGGGGGCATCGCTGCGTACAAGAGTCCGCTACTTGTGCGCGATCTTGTGCGGACCGGCGCCGTTGTCCAGGTAGTAATGACGCCCTCTGCCACGCACTTCGTGACGCCGTTGACCTTTGCCACGCTTTCCCGGCGNNCGCTCGTGCTCGCGCTCCGCTGCCCGCTGGTTGTCGCACCGTCGATGGATGCGGATATGTACCGCAACACCGTGACAGTGCAGAACATCGCGCGGCTCCGTGAACGCGGGGTCACCATTATTGAACCCGAAAGCGGCGAACTCGCCAGCGGCCTTGTCGGCCCCGGCCGGCTCCCGGAGCCGCCGGCGATCATCGAACAGCTCAAACACGCGCTCGCGGGTGTTCGAACGGATCTTGCGGGTAAGCGTATCCTGGTTACTGCCGGGCCGACGCATGAGCCGATCGATCCGGTGCGCTTCCTGGGCAATCGATCCTCCGGGAAGATGGGATTTGCGATTGCTGCTGCGGCGGCCCGGCGCGGTGCTGCGGTCACGCTCGTTTCCGGTCCCGTGCAGCTTCCGACACCGGTGGGTGTGCGGCGTCTTGATGTGACAACCGCACGCGAAATGCATGACGCCGTGCTCAAGGAATTTGACAGCACGGACGCGCTGATCATGGCTGCAGCCGTGGCGGATTTCACACCGGCAACTGTCGCGACAGAAAAAATCAAACGCGAAAACGTTACGGGTGACAGCTGGAACATTGCCTGTGTCAAGAACCCCGACATCCTGCGCGCTGCGTCGGAACGCAAGAAACACCAGGTGATGATCGGGTTTGCTCTCGAGACCGACGATGCACTTGCACATGCCCGCCGGAAGCTCGCAGACAAGCGACTCGATCTCCTTGTGATGAATAATCCGAATGTCGACGGGGCTGCCTTCGGCTCGGAAACGAACGTCGTCACACTGCTCGCGCCCGACGGGACAACGGAGGAGCTTCCGCGCAAATCGAAACCCGATGTGGCAAACGACATCCTCGACCGTGTCGCACGCTTGTATGAATGAGTTCTGGACATCCCTGAAACACTTCCTGGATTCGGAGCGGGAAGTGTTCGGGGACTATCTGCTGCTCGACGGCACATCCCCCCCATCTCAGGATGCTCTCCCGACCACTATGGCAACGCGACGCGCAAAGGCAAACACATCGAACACTCCGCCAAAGGAACCCGATCCGAACGGCATGATGCTCTTTGAGCTTCCGGCTGCGGCGCAGCCCGCGACGGTGCATGAGGCATGGATGGATGCTGAAGGACTTGAGGGGTTCAACGGGCAAATCTCCGGATGCCTCAAGTGCGGCCTCGGACACACGCGTACGAAATTTGTGTTCGGCGTCGGCAATCCGCACGCCACGCTCATGTTTGTCGGCGAAGCCCCGGGCGCCGATGAAGACGCACAGGGAGAACCGTTTGTCGGCCGTGCCGGACAACTGCTGAACAAAATCCTTGCCGCCATCAACATGAACCGTGAAGATGTCTATATCTGCAATATCCTCAAGTGCCGGCCGCCGAACAACAGAACGCCATTGCCCGAAGAAGTGGAACTCTGCATTCCCTATCTAAAAAAGCAGAATGCCCTTATCAAGCCGAAGCTCATCGTGTGTCTCGGGTTGACGGCTGCGCAGAATATCCTGCAGATCAACGACAGTCTCACCAAGTTGCGCGGTCGGACGTTGCAGTTTGAAGGAACTCCGTTGCGAGTAACCTATCATCCGGCGGCCCTTTTGCGGAACCCCAACTGGAAACAGCCGACCTGGGAGGACTTCCAGGCAATCCAGAAGCTCCATGCGGAGCTGGTAGCACGATAACGGAAGGATGCGGCGTATGGCCGAGGTACCGTATCGCGGTGGTATCGATCTCGTGACCGACCGTCCTGCACAAGAGGGACGTGTCCCTCCGCAGGCAGTGGACATCGAGGAACAGATTCTCGGTGCGATGCTGCTGGATAAGGAAGCGATTTCGAAAGCGCTGGAAGTGCTGGACGACGAAGCATTTTACTCCGAGCGGAACCGCAAAGTGTTTCAGGCGATCTGTGCTCTGTTCGAGCGTGGAGAACCGGCGGATAGCATCACGATCGCTGAAGAACTCCGCCGGCGCGGTCATCTGGATGCGGCCGGAGGGCAATCGTATATCGTCGAACTCACGCTGAAGGTCACCTCTGCGGCAAACGTGGAGTATCACGCCCGTATAGTTCTTGAAAAAGCAATCCTCCGGCGGCTTATTGGCGAGAGCTCCCGGATTGCCGGGCGCGGGTTCAGCCCCACAGAAGACGCGTTCGATCTTCTTGACGAAGCCGAACAGGCGATCTTCAAAATATCCGAATGGCGGCTGAAGAAAAGCTTCGTTTCGATGGAGCGCGAACTCCACTCCACGCTCGAGATGCTTGAGAGCATCCATGGCAAGCATGAAGGTGTCACCGGTGTTCCGACCACCTTCCGTGAACTCGATGCGCTTACCGGTGGATGGCAGAGTTCCGATCTGATCATTGTCGCCGGACGGCCGAGCTCAGGCAAGACCGCATTCGCACTGTCTCTCGCCTCCAATGCTGCTCTGCACAAGGGCAAGCCGACGCCGATCGGCATCTTCTCGCTGGAAATGTCAACGAGACAGCTGATCATGCGCCTGTTGTGCGCGGAAGCGCGCGTTGACGCACACGCAGTGCGCACCGGGCAATTGCCGGACGACCAGTGGACCCGCCTGAGTCTCGCTGCAGGCCGCCTGGCAAAAGCACAGATCTTCATTGACGACAGCCCAAGTCTCGGAATACTTGAACTCAGGGCGAAAGCGCGACGCCTCAAGGCCGAACATAACGCCGGGCTGATCATCGTGGACTACCTGCAGCTCATGCAAGGACCGAAATCTGCAGAAAATCGCGAGAAAGAAATCTCCGCGATATCACGATCGCTGAAAGCCCTTGCCAAAGAACTCAGCATACCTGTCATTGCGCTTTCACAGCTGAGCCGTGCCGTGGAAGGTCGCACCGACAAGCGGCCGATTCTTTCCGATCTCCGCGAGTCGGGAGCCATCGAGCAGGATGCCGACGTTGTGTTGTTTGTTCACCGTCCGGAGATGTACACCGATCCGAAATCCGATCGTGGCGCCGAGGTCCAGGGAACAGCCGAGATTATCATCGGCAAACAGCGTAACGGACCGATCGGCGACGTGAGACTGACATTTGCGAACCGCTACGCGCGGTTCGAGAATCCCACCTACCCTGGATTGGAACCGCCGCCGGTGGGAGGACTGGAGGAACCGCCATTTTGAAAAATGATCGTTCTTCATCCCGGCGTGATTTCATGCTCCGGTTGGGAGTGTTCGGCGGCGCGATGATTGCCGGTATGCCATCCTCCATGTTCGGCCGCGGGGAGAATGATCGTGATATTTTCGAGCGGACAATCCGGTGGGGCGTCGATGCGGGGTTGTTGCAGAAGCCTGTCGGAGAAAACATGGCGGCGCTCGGTGTGCATTTCATCGGAACACCGTACGTCGCCCATTCGCTCGAGGAAGCGGGTGAAGAACATTTGGTGATCAACTTGCGGGGATTTGACTGTCTGACTCTTGTGGAAAACAGTCTGGCTCTTTCCCGGTGTCTTTCTTCGGCCAAAACTTCATTTGATGCTTTCCGCGCGCAACTGACGCATATCAGATACACAGGCGGCGCCATCAAAGGGTACACAAGCCGGCTGCACTATTTCACCGATTGGATGGCAGACAATGTGCGGAAGAACGTCGTGCAGGATATCACTATGGCCGTCGGGGGTGAAGACTACCGCAAGACCATCAATTTCATGTCGGCACACCGGGGAAACTATAAACAACTTGGCGATGATTCGGTGTTAGAACGCGTGAAAGAAGCCGAAACGTCCCTTTCAGGCAATGCATTGCACCGTGTCCCGCGGGAGAAGATCTCGTCCGTACTCGGCCTTGTGCGCAATGGAGACATCATTGGTGCGGTAACATCCATGGAAGGCATGGACATTTCACACACGGGAATGGTCATACAGAAGGATGGCACGGCGAAATTCCTACACGCCCCGTTGTCCGGAGGTGCCGTGACCATTTCCGACGGCTCTCTTGCTGAGTACGTGCGTCGCATAAAATCCATGACCGGCATTGTCATTGCACGTCCCCTGGCGGTCGAAGGATAAACAGTAACACATGGTAGTTGGAACAACAGTAATTGCCTTTCATCATCTATCGGAGGTTCGAATGAAGAGTGCTGCGCGGGCGATCGTAGGGGTGGTCACCATGTCATTGCTGGCGACGGTTGCATTCGGCCAGGGAATGACCTGGGACAGCAACATTGTGAGCAACGGTCACGAGATGGTGACTCACACGTATTATGTTCCGAAGAAACTCAAAACGGTGAACGACCAGAACGGCGACTTCCACATTATCAGAATCGATCAGGATAAGGTGTATACTGTGCATACGAAGGAGAAGACGTACAGCGTCATGACCTTTGCAGAGATCGAGCAGATGGGCAAGCAGATGAATGCGCAAATGGAGCAGTTGCAGAAGCAGATGAAGGACATGCCCGAGGAACAGCGGAAGATGATGGAAAAGATGCTCGGCGGAAATATGCCCGGCGCGCAGAAGGAACCCAAGATCGAAGTCACAAAGACCGGGGAACAGAAATCCATCAACGGATTTGCCTGCAACCGCTACATCATCCTGCGCGATGGTAAAGAAGAAATCTCCCTCTGGGTAACGCCCGATGTGAAAGGCTTCGCCGGAATGAAGCAAGACCTCATGGAGCAGACCAGGCGGATGTCGGGAGTGACTCCGAGCGGTTTCAAAGGACTCGTCGAAGCAATGCAGAAAGTCGACGGCTTCCCCATCGAGACCGAGATGGGTACGATGATGAAGACCACCGTCACAAAGGTGGATATGAAGACGGTTGCGTCGTCCGAGTTTGAAGTGCCTGCGGGCTTTACAAAGGTGGAGAACAAGATACTCGAGGGAAAACAGAAAGAGAAGTAGGAGAAGTGAGTGCTGTCATTGCGAGCTCTCTTCTCGCGTGCATTGTGTCATTGCGTGAGGAGTGTTTCTCAACGACGAAGCAATCCCTTAAATGTGAGATTGCTTCGCGCTGCAAAACGCGCTCGCAATGACAGATTCCTTCGCCCCTTCGGGACTCGCAAAGACAGCATTAACTTTTTAGTCACCCCCAGCGGGTCTCTCTTTATACCGCTCCCCGGATCTCCAGCTTTTCCAGTCCCATTCTGCAGCGTGGTTCCGTCGTTCGTTTCACCATCTCAAACCGATCCCAGCATGCATCGGAACCCTTTGTCAGGGGATGCCAGACGTGGTACTGGATCGCGAGATTTCTCAGCGATTTTCCCGTGATGCCAATGAGGGAGAGGCGGTATTGAATGTCGGAGTCTTCGCCGCAGCCGGGGCCGTTGTAGAGTTCGTCGAAGCCGTTGATGGCGAGGAGATGTTCCTTCGCAATGGAGAAGTTGCTGCCGAGCATGCCATACACGTTGCGCAGGAGAAGACGCCGCAGCCAGGAAGAGGACACTCTGATTCCGTCTTCTATCCTCAGCGCGTCTCCCCGGAATCCGTCCACCCATTCTTTCCATCCATAGCGCTCGAATCGTCCGCTGGTGATTCTCTCCAGCGTTAACGCCTCGGACCACCGTTTGCTCGTTTCTACACGCCTGCCGAGAAGGACCTTCAGTTCTTCGCGTTGTTGCCAATGATCGAGAAGGAAATCCCGTCCGGGAATGCAGTCGCCGTCGATGAACACAAGATGTCCACTCTGCGAGGCACGAATGGCGTTGTTCAGCATCCTGTTCTTCTGCCAGCCGCGATCTTCATGCCAGAGATGAGTGATGGGGAGTGACCAATACCGGCGAGAATCATCGATCACCTGTGGTACTGCAGGTCCCGAACCATCGTCGGCAATAATGATCTCAAACCCGGTGAAACTCTGGCGCGCGCAGGCAGCGAAGACGAGACGCAAAACGTCGGGTTTGTTGTAGACGGCGATGATGAGGGAGAGCAAGGGTTGCATTTACGTTTCCCACACACCGGCGATTTGCAGACCGCACCCTGGGCAATGTCCGTGTAGGAGTCTGTTTGCCCCAACACTGAATCCTGTGCGTTGAATTACGGTCGTGCCACAACCCGGGCAACGCGTATCTTCAAGTCGCCCGGTCTGTCCCGGCAGGTTGCCGGCGTACACAAAGTGCAGCCCCTTCTCGTAGCCGATTTCTGCAGCGCGGTGGAGTATTGTCGCGGATGTGCGGGTCGGGTCGGTCATCTTGTAGTCCTCATGGAACGCCGTGACGTGCCACGGGATATCGGCAGAAACCGAGGCAAGGAACCCGGCGATGTCTGCCAACTCTTCGGGCTCATCGTTGAATCCCGGGACCACCAGCGTCACCACTTCCACCCATACACCCATCTGTTTCAACTGCTTGATGGTGTCCAGCACGGTGTCCAGTTTGCCGCCGAGCTGTTGGTAATTTTTCTGCCGGAAGCTCTTAAGATCGATTTTGAAAAAGTCGATATACGGCCGCAAATATTCAAGCACCTCCGGTGTGCCGTTGCCGTTGGACACATACGAGCATCGGATGCCATGCGGTTTTGCGAGCTTGAAGATTTCCACTGCCCATTCGGTGGTGATCAGCGGTTCATTGTACGTGCTGGTGATGATGGGGATGTGACGCTCGAGGGCGAGTCCCACGATCTGTTCGGCGCTGATCTGTTGAGGTTCTGCGTCGGCCATCGGATCCCGTAGGCTCTGAGACGAATACCAATTCTGACAGTAGGCGCAGTGGTAGTCGCAACCGAGCATGCCGAAACTCAGAGCAGTGCTGCCGGGAAGGACATGGAAGAACGGTTTCTTCTCGATGGGGTCAGCAGCGAGACCACTCACGTAACCGTAGGGGACTTTGAGAACGCCGCCATCGTTGAAGCGGATCTTGCAGATGCCTTCGCGCCCGGGAAGAATCTTGCATCGATGACCGCAGGCAAAGCAGTGGATTGTGCCGTCTTCGGTCTTCGAATACAGCTCCCCCTGGCGTGTGAGATGAACAAGCGAGTCGCGCAGTGTGTGTGTCGATGCCATGGTGTGGGTTTCCCGTTGGTATGATACGGGAACGGGAAGTGGGGGTCAAGACCTCACATTGCACCTTCCTTACCTGGCATTGGGGGCATTGTATTCGTATTCCACGTTTCTGCTTTGATTTTCAGCTTTCCATCCTTCCCCCGTTCGTATACCGTAACATACTTGCCTTTTTCAGACATCTCGGGCATGTTCGGCATCGTGATGGTCATGCCATATGTGCCAATTTCGTAGATGTAGGGACCCCCCACAAAGACATCCGTTGTTGTAAAATCAACACTTGAAAATTTTACCCCGTTCATCATCTGCTGGAAATACGCCTTAATTGCGGGCTTACCTCTTAGCAGCGGGCCATAGTTCGGCATCGATACCGCGTCATCTGCATATTGTGACAAGGTTGTATCCATAATACCCGCCATCATATCCTTAGCCGATTTCTCAACCAGCCCTTCCACTTCCTTCCGGATTTTGGCGACATCGGGTGGTGGCGCCGAACACGAGGCCAACAAAAGACAGCCAAGGGCGACAACTATCACTTTTTTCACGGTTACCTCCATAGAATATTAGGAAGATTTGTTAATTTGGACCGAAAAAAAGGGGTCTGACCCCTCCTGCACGGTTGCTCTGTCACATGTCTGTCACATGTCTGTCATATGACAGACATGTGACAGACATGTGACACATATGACAGACATGTGACACCCCGCTCTTTCAAGTCCTGAGGTACGACGCCCCATTCATATCTATAATGCAACCCGTAAGGTAATCAGTTCCCTCCGAAGCAAGAAAACATACGGTTCGTGCAATTTCTTCCGGATCTCCTACGCGCCCGAGCGGACTTTGATTGCGCACGGCGTCTCCCTCCGTACCCTCGAGATACGGTGCCGCCATATCTGTCGCCACCCAACCTGGAGCAATTGCGTACACCATGATGTTATGCGGCGCAAGTGCCCTCGCCAGCGATTGGCTCATTGCGTTCATTCCCGCTTTGCTCGCTCCGTACGCCGGCGCATCGGGTTCACCCCGGAACGCCCCGCGCGAGGTGATGTTGATGACTTTTCCGCCCCCTTGGCGGATCATCGCCTGTACCGCCCAGTATGTCACGTGCGCAGTGCCGAGCAGGTTGGTGTTCAACGTCCGCTCCCAGGCCTTGACCCATGTGTCAAACTCCACCTCTGCGATCTGGTGAAGCTCGAACATCCCGGCATTATTAACGAGCACATCAATCCTTTTCATTGAAGCAAGCACTTCCTTCACCAATCGTTCAGCTTCCTTCGGTTGCGAAAGGTCCGCCTGAAACATCCGGTGCCCGCTTCCCTTGAGACCGGCAAGTGTTTTCTTCGCACCGGCGACGTTGGCGTGGTAGTGCAGGGCGACAGTATCACCATTTGCGGCACACAGGGCGGCAACCGCTCTGCCGATTCCGCGCGATGCCCCCGTGATAAGAATCACTCGTTCATTGTTCATCGATATGCCACCTTACGCGTCGTTGTCGAGATTCCCGCTCCAGAGGAAATGTTTCGTCTCAGCAATCAGAACACCACTCAGGGCGAGGAGGGAGATGAGATTGGGAATTGCCATCAACCCATTGGCGATGTCGGCAAAGGTCCACACAACCGGCAAGGAGAGCACAGATCCGGCCATCACCGCAACTACCCAGAGCCAGCGATACGGCTGGATCACTCTGGGTCCAAGGAGATACTCGGCAGCTTTCTCGCCGTAGTAGGACCATCCAAGGATGGTCGAAAAGACAAACGTCAGCAAACCGATCGTCAGCACAACGGGGCCGACGACCGGAAAATCTGCAAACGCTGCACTGGTGAGTGCGGCCCCTTTCAATCCCTTCAACCACTCTCCTGAATTGACCACGACAAGGCCGGTCATAGCACAGACCACGACCGTATCCCAGAATGTGCCTGTGGATGAAACAAGTGCCTGACGCACAGGGTTCTTCGTCTGTGCAGCAGCAGCAACGATCGGCGCGCTGCCCAGACCCGATTCATTGGAAAAAAGTCCGCGTGCCATACCGTAGCGGATTGCCTCCTTCATACCTGCGCCGAGAAATCCGCCGATAGCCGCCTGTCCGGTGAACGCAGAGGTGAAAATCAATGAAACCGTTCCGGGCAACCCACTAATGTTCATTGCCAGAAGAATGAGACACCCCAGCACATAGAATATGGCCATGAACGGTACCAGTGCTTCACAGACCCGCGCAATCGACTTGATGCCGCCGATGATGACCACGGCCGTCAACACCGTCATGATGATGCCGCTGATCCAGGGAGATATCTTGAAGTTTTCCGCAACCATCGTCGAGATGGAATTGGCCTGGACCATATTGCCAATGCCAAAGGCAGCGATGGCGGTAAGGAAGGCAAAGACCACACCGAGCCATTTTGCTTTCATGCCGCGTTCCAACACATACATCGGCCCGCCGGCCATAGCTCCCGATGCTGTGGTGATCCGGTACTTCACCGCGAGCAGCGCCTCACTGTATTTTGTCGCAATGCCGAAGACACCGGTGAGCCACATCCAGAGCACAGCACCAGGACCGCCGGCAGCCACAGCAGTGGCTACACCGACGATGTTCCCGGTACCGATAGTGGCGGCAAGCGCTGTTGTCAGAGCCCCGAACTGGCTGACATCGCCGATGCCCTCGCTCTCGCGCTTCAGGGAGATCTTTATGGCAGTGCCGATATAGCGCTGGATAAACCGCAGACGGAATGTCAGAAACAGATGTGTACCAAAGAGCAACACCAACAGTGGATAACCCCAGATCAGGTCGCTGAGGTTTTGCAGTATCTGTTCGAGTGCGGGCATGTGAGGATCAAAAGTTAAAAGTTTTGGGTTGAGTGCACAGCGAGATTGAGAACGATAGGGCTCATCGAAAGTAGTCAGTTTGGCACAGAGACGCAACAAATTGTCCTGAGGTGCGTCCAATACAGTGTGGGGAGGGTCGCCGCATACTGTCCATTTCATACTGTGTCTCGCCATGAGCCCCTGTCTACGTGTTACCATCGCGGGTATTGTTATTACTGCCGCCTGCGCATTCAGCTACGGTGCCGAAAAGGTGCTCACCCTTCAGTCTGTCCGGCTTGCTCCCATCGTGGACGGCGTCATCGATGAGGTCTGGAGTCAGGCCGATTCCGCGAACGGCTTCTTCCAACTGCAGCCTTACTTTGGAAAAGAACCGACCGAACCCACCGTTGCGAAACTCCTTGCGACAAACGAGGCGCTCTATTGCCTCATTGTCTGCCGACAGGAAATTGCGGGGATTCAAGATATCAGCTCTGTTCACGACCAGACTAATGGAGATGTCGTTTCGCTGATGCTGGATACGTTTGGAGATAAACAGACGGCCTACAAGTTTGCGGTAAGTGCTGCGGGTGTCCAGGGAGATGCGCGAATGCTGGACGATGCGCGCAATCGTGATTACAGCTGGGATGGTGTCTGGTTTGCCCGGAGCCGGATATACAGTTGGGGATTCGTTGTGGAGATGGAGATCCCCTTCAAGTCGCTCCGGTATAACGGCGAGCTTGCCGAGTGGGGATTGGACTTTGATCGCTGGATTGCTTCCAGGAGTGAAGACCTCTATTGGTGTCCCTATGAACAGAACGAAGGACAACGGATCTCCAGGTTTGGAACGCTTCGATTGAACGGTGCCCATCCAACGGTGAAGGGACTCAACCTCGAGGTATATCCTGTTGCCCTTGCGAGAGCCGCATACAACGAAAACGGAAAGTACAAAGTCGAACCTGATGCGGGCATCGATATCTTCTATAACCCTTCCGAGCAACTGACGCTTCAACTCACGGGTAATCCGGACTTTGCCCAGATCGAAGCAGATCCTTTTCAGTTCAACATCTCACGCTACGAGAGTTACTTCGACGAACGCCGGCCGTTCTTCACCGCCGGGAAGGAAGTGTTCATGGCTGCAGGACGGCAGAACAACACGGGTTTCTACCAGCCGCTCGAGCTGTTTTATTCCCGTCGCATCGGAAAAGTGCTTGATGATGGGACGCGGGTTCCGCTGGAGGTCGGCGCGAAAACATACGGTCGTCTGGAATCCTGGGAATACGGTGCCTTCTTTGCCCGCACGGGAGGGACAGACTACACAGATGATGACGACATTCGACAGACCGAGCCTGCGGCGGTCTTCGGCTCTGCCCGCCTCAAGAAACGTATCCTGGAAAATTCTGCCGTTGGACTGCTCTTTGTGGGAAAGCAGACGCCCGGCCATCTTAACGGAGTCGTAGACATTGATGGTGCGTTTCGCGGTTCCGATTGGCAGCTGGCATATCAATGTGCACGCTCGATCAACGACGGCAAAGGCGATTTCGGAGGATCGGCCGGCTTCACGAAGTTCGGCAAATCGTGGGCGGTGCTCGCCCGGGCGCGGGCAATCGGGAACAGCTTCGATGTAGACGATGTGGGGTTCGTTCCGTGGAAGGGAACCGCGCAACTTACCTCCATCACCGGGCCCCTGTGGTACTTCGATACCGGCGCACTCAGTCAGATTTTTCTCTATGGAGGGGGTCAGGTTTCCTACGAGGAAGCAGATCTGTACACCGACCGGGTGTGGGTTCTGGGATGGAATATGCAGTTCCGTGACAACTGGGGATACGAAGTCACTCTCATTAATGGAAGGGCCAAAGATGAAGGGGAGACATATACCTACAGCGAGATCGATGTGAGCACGTGGTTCCACACCTCACCACGCTGGGATGCGAATGTCTACGGCGGCTACTCACATACGTACAATTTCGATCGCGACTATGTTGCATTCTATTCTTGGCTGGGCAGCAGTGTGGAATGGAAGGCGTCGAGCGCACTTGAACTCGGGACGTCTTTCAATATGTACGTGGAAGGCAATCCGGCCGGGAACATCGAAGACATCACCTACAATGCCCGACCGTACATCTCCGTTACGCCGATCAACAATCTGAACCTCCGGATGTATACGGATAACGTCTTTGTGCAATCATCCGATCGCCTGCAACGGGTGATTGTGGGATTCCTCTTCTCGTACAACTTCCTGCCGAAGAGCTGGATCTACCTTGCGTTGAACGAAGTGCGGGAGAGGAAAGAGGAGTACACTGCCGCCGGGGAGCTCTTGCCGCTGAGAATGCACATAACGGACAGGGCGGGGGTGTTTAAGATCAAGTATCTCTATTACTTCTAACCACAGGGTCTCGGGTCTCGGGTTTAGGGTCTAGGTGCCTAACTGAGTTCTCGGGAACATCGTACTCCACCCCTGGACCCCAGNNGTCTTGTCGTCCTGATTTTTTCCGCGCGCGCCGAACTTTTGTACGCGGTCGACGATTGCGTGAGCGATTTCCTCGGCACTGCGGCTGTGTAATGCAACGAGGTCTTCCGCCAGGCGTGCTTCGGAGTACTGGTTCCCCTCCGCATCCATGGCTTCCATTACGCCATCCGTGTACATCAGCAGAACATCACCCTTGCCGAGGACGGCACTTTCCCTGCGGAAAGACTGCTCCGGGAACGGCCCGATGATAGTGCCGGTCGGTTCGAGCAGTTCCGTATCGCGCGTATCGGCATGGAAAAGGATGGGCCGCGGGTGGCCGGCGTTTATGTACAGGCAAATTCCCTTGGTGTCATTGGTCAACTCTGCAATCACCAGCGTGATAAACCTTTCCGCGGGGAACATCCTGTGTATCAGAAGATTGATCCTGTGGACGAGCGAGATCAGCTTGGTCTGAAAGCCTATGCCCATACGCAGGGCACCGGACACATAGAGTGCCTGCACGGCCGAGACCATGCCTTTGCTTGCCGAATCGCCGATGGCGATTGAGAGGCGGTCTCCGTCATCGCTTTCGATGTAGTCAAAGAAGTCCCCGCCGACGAGTTTGTCCGCCACGGAGAGCCCGTAGATCTCGTAATGATGAAAGCGAAGAGCGCCATCGGGGAGAATGCTTTGTTGAATCTCCCGTGCCTTGTCGAGATCCTTCTTGTACTGGGTGCTTCGCCGTTCATTCCGCAGGCTCGTCAACATGTTTGACACCACGATACTAATGATGTCCAGCGTGGGGGCGATCTGGTCTTCGTTCAGATTGGTGTTGAAGGAGAGGATATACTGATAGAGGGGAGTGCTGCGAACCTTCACGATATCGCCGACACCGGTCGCGGAGTACCGCAGAATGCCTTTTCGCCGGAGGTACAGGTCGGTTTCGCAGAGGACCATTGTGCGTTGTTTGGGCAGGAGCTTGAACATCGCATAGCGGTCGGCACGGATGCGGTAGTGCTCCCGTATCTTGTGAACCGACCCGACCTGCGAGACGAGCTCATACGAAAACTCGGCCGTGCGCAACCGCCAGACACGGCCGCCGGTAATCTCAATCCCCGCATGTTGCACGATCTGCTGAACGACATGTGTCAGCAGATCACTGCCGGACTCGAACTTCTTGGAATAGAAGCTCGCGAGCGTTTTGCGGAGCTGACGTTGGTTCATTGCAGTATATACTGAAGTATTGTGAGAACGGCAAGAAACGGACGAATGCAACACGAACGTCGTTCGGCCGTATCATCAGAGGGAGGTGAACAATGATCAAATTCCTGCTCTGGTTGCTGCTGCTTGTGTTCTGCTGGCCGCTTGCGCTCCTGGCGCTTGTGCTCTATCCGATCGTCTGGGTGCTGTCGATTCCGTTCCGGATTATCGGGATTACATGTGATGCGCTCTTCGCATCGCTCAAAGCTATCCTCTTTCTTCCGGCGCGCGTCCTTGGCGGAAGATAACGCAATCACCGCTGCAATGCCGGATGGGGATCACGATTTACGGTAGCCCCTCTTGTGTTGCGACGTGAGTCGCTTTGCCCGCTGCTTTTCTTTGAGTGACGCCGTCTTGTCGACCAACCGCTGTTGGTAGGCCAGTTCTTTCTGGAGCTTTTGAAAACTCGCATACCGTGCGCGATCCAGGCGACCCTCCTCCAGTGCGGCGCGAACAGCGCATCCCGGCTCCGCAGCGTGCGTGCAGTCACGGAACTTGCAGGCACCGGTGAGAGCGTCTATGTCATCAAAGGCTTCCTGCACGCTTTCTTCGCCGCCCCACAGTTGGAGTTCACGCATGCCGGGTGTGTCGATCAGAAGCCCGCCGCCGGGCAATACGACCAGTTCACGATGACTTGTAGTATGGCGGCCTTTCCTATCCGCCGCGCGCACCTCCCCCGTTTTGAATTTGTTCTGCCGGAGAAGGCGGTTTATGATTGTGGATTTCCCGACACCTGATGGACCCAGCATCGCTCCGGTCGAACCATACGGAAGGAACGCAAGAAGTTTGTCGACTCCCTCATCGCGTGCAGCGCTCATGACAATGATGGGGATGTCGCGTGCAATTGAAGCCAACCCGTGCACCATTTCATCCGCGTTGTTCACGAGGTCCGCCTTGTTGAGGACGATGACGGCACGGGCACCACATTCCGCGGCGAGAACAAGGTATCGCTCAACCCGGCGTGGATTAGTGCCTGTATCGAGGCCGTTCACCACAAACACGGTGTCAATATTGGCAGCGACGACCTGTTCCACTGCGCGAACACCGACAGCTTTACGGGCAAAGCGCGTAAGCCGCGGGAGTACAGCAACAATGGTCACCATTGCCTCTCCGGGGCGTTCGCGCACCGCCACCCAATCACCCACCACCGGATAATCCTCGGTACCGTGCGCTTCGTAGTGGATACGTCCGGCGATTTCACCGGGTCGTTCACCCACGGAGGTATAGAGGATATAGCGGTGCTTCTGTTGAACGGCAACGCGAGCGGGCAGTATCCCCTCAAGAGGAATCGCTCCAAACCGCTCCGCAAAACGATCATTCCACCCGAAGGCTCGCAGATCGATCATCGTCCCACCCCGGCAAATCGTGTGGCTGCAGATTGTGCCTGCATTCTGTTGATGAGCACCGCACCGAGGATCAAGACGCCGCGCACAACATGTTGCCAGTACTCGCTGACATTCATAAGCGTCATCCCGTTAATGATGACGCCAAGAAACACCATGCCAACCATCGTTCCACGAATGGTGCCTAAACCGCCGGTCAGACTGGTGCCGCCGATGATGACGGCGGCAATCACGTCGAGCTCCCATCCCTTTGCAGTAGTGGCGGTGCCTGACATGATCTCCGATGACTGCATGATCCCGGCAATGGCGGCGAACGTCGACGTGAGGGCGAGAACCAGGATCTTAATGCGGCGTACATTGATGCCACTAAGTCGTGCCGCCTCAGCATTTCCGCCGACGGCATACACCGAGCGGCCAAAGACTGTGTTGTTCATTAGGAAGTGCATTGCGAAAAATGCCACAACAAACACCAGAGCCGGAACAGGAATTCCCGCGAGATATCCACCGCCAATGATATTGTACCAGGCAGGAAAAGGCGTAAGGGGAAAACCGTTCGTGATCAGTTCCGCCGCCCCGGAAAGACCCGTCATCAGTGCAAGCGTACTGATGAAGGATGGCACTCCATAGCGCGAACGGATGATGCCGGCAAAAGCGCCGAGAGCGAAGCCTGTACACACTGTGATAACGAGAGCAAGGATCACCGCTACACCGGCAGGCCATCCGGAAAATCGGCCTGTAAGGTACGCTGCCCAGCATCCTGCAAAGGCCACTGCAGATCCAACGCTGAGATCGATCTCCCCCGCGATGATGACCGATGTCATGCCAAGAGCGATAATGCCCTGCATCGAGACGTTTCGCAGAACATTCAGGAGGTTGTCGGTGGTGAAGAAACCGGGAGCCATGATGGCGAGGGCAATGCAGAGCACCACCAGAATGATTTCGAGAAATGTATGCTGAAGTCGTCTGATCAGAATCATTGTATGCAGACCCCGAACAGTTCGTCAAGAGAAGATGAGGCCGGATCGAAGGAGCCGGTGATGCGGCCGTTTTTCATGACAAGAATCCGATGGCAGATGTCCATCAGCTCTTCAAGTTCACTGGAGACAACGACAGAGGAGATTCCCTGTGCGCTCAACCGCATGATGAGCTGGAAAATCTGCAGTTTTGCGTGAAGGTCAATGCCGCGCGTTGGCTCATCGAACAGCATGATGCGTGGATGCGTGTTCAGCCATTTTGCCAACACCACCTTTTGTTGATTGCCGCCGCTAAGAGACGAAACGGGGAACTCGAGATCCGGAACCGCGATATCGAGATCGCGAATTGCGGCCTGGGCAACACGCTTCTCCCGCCTCCGCGAGAGGAAACCGTTCACCGCGCTTCGCTCAAGGCTTGCGAGGCAGATATTCGCCCGCACCGCAAGCATCTGAACAAGTCCTTGATCCTTCCGGTTCTCCGGCGTGAGGACCACGCCCATGCGCTTCATCTGTTCGGGGGAGTGAGGGTGGACAGTCTTTCCGTCGATCAGGAGCTCGCCGCTGCCGGGAATGTCGGCCCCTGCGATCGCTCTCAGGAGTTCGGTCCGGCCGGAACCAAGGAGTCCGGCGATACCGAGTATTTCGCCTTTGTGGAGGGTGAAGCTGACATCATAGAATGATCCTTCGCCGGAAAGTAATCGCACTTCCATGACCGGTATTGTTCCTGCGGGTCTGTCGACCATTCGGGAAAAGCGGATATTCTGCCCGAACATCATCGTGACGATGGATTCCGGCGTGGCATCCGCGATGGGAATGCTGGGAGTAGAGACGCCATCGCGCAGAGCTGTCACGGTGTTAGCAATCCGCCCGATTTCCTGCAAACGATGGGTAATGTAGATGATGAGCACACCGCGTTCGGCAAGCGTCCGGAGCAGCGTGAAGACATGTGCGGCTTCCTGATGTGAAAGAGCAGAGGTCGGTTCATCAAGGAGCAGAATTGACGGTTCATCCGCCATCGCTTTAGCGATTTCAATCAACTGCTGTTGCGCAACCGGGAGTGAGCCGACGGTTGCGGTGTGATCAATGCGGACACCCAGACGCGAGAGAAGTTCCTCGGCATGTCGGTGCGTCCTGGTCCAATCCACACGCCCCGGTATCATGCCGGGCTTTTGCGGAAGGCGGCCAAGCAGAATGTTCTCCGCAACGCTGAGTTCGGGAATGAGGCTCAACTCCTGATGAACTGCAGCAATGCCGGAACGTCGGGCGTCAGCCGGTGAATGGAAGCTCACTGCGGTGCCGTTCAGGCGGATGCTGCCGCTGGTCGGCGCGAGTGCTCCGGTGACAATGTTGACGAGCGTACTCTTTCCCGCGCCATTTCTGCCGATGAGTGCGTGCACGTTACCGCCGTCCCAGCGCAAGGTGACTCCGTCAAGCGCGGTAGTGCCCGGAAAGATCTTGCGGATGCCATCAAGTTCAAGAGTCGAAGTGCGCATGCGGGTGCCGCTATCGGGTCATTGCGTGCAGCTGTTGCCTGAATGCCCGTACGGAGTCAGGGCTTTCACGAGAAAGAAGAAGGCCCGGAAGTGAGACGCGCTTATTCACCTTCCCGCCGTGGACCGCTGCAAGTGCCGTGTGAACTGCGAGTGACCCTATGTCGAACGGTCGTTGTCCCGTTACCGCTTGCAGAATGCCGTCATCGGTGAGAAGAAAATCAGCCAGCTGTTCGCCGGTGTCGGTGCCGAAGACTGCAACCTTCCCGATTTTCCCGGCGTTCTTTACTGCCATCACCGCGCCCACCGTGCCCCCTTCGTTGGCAGCCCAGATGATGTTCACTTCGGGGTTTGCGGTCAGGATATCGCCGGCTTTCTTTACTGCCTGTTCGGCCAGCCATGCATCCTGTTCGGCAACAATACGCACACCGGGGAGCGTGGTGACTTCTTTCGTGAACCCGTCTGTGCGCTGCTTGCTCTGTTCCGGCGCTTGAGAACGAAACGCGAGAATGGCGATGTGCGCGATCCCTCCCAGGCGTTTCTCGATATATGAGCGTGCGGCACGACCTGTGGATGCGCCAAGGTCGATTTGATCGCTCTCGATGTATGCGGCCGGAAGTGTGTCGTCGATTGTTGTGTTGTATGTAACAACCGTAATGCCGCCGGCGTGCGCGCGCTCCAATGCGGAAATCGAAGCCCGCGCGCTCAGGGGCGAGATAACGATGGCATCGACTTTCTGCGCAATGTACGTGTTCACAAGCTGAATCTCTTTGTCGGGCTTGCCCGAACTGTTGGCTTCAAGCAACTCTACGTTTTCCTGCCGGGCAGCTTCACGCATGCCAAAGAGCACGAGACGGAAGAATTGATCCTCCTGAAAAACAATGCCTGCGATGCGTCGCGGTGGCGGACCTTCCGCCTTCTTTGTACACCCTGAAACAAGCAGGATGAGTATCGCGAGTCCTGCGAAAGGGAGTGTGTGTCGTGACAGAGTCATGGAGGTTCCGGGTTATGGCGTTTTCGGACCGTTGTCGGGTGTTTCCATCCGTTTCGTGATTTGTTCAATACTCTTCTTGGCTGTTTCTGCTGATGGATTCTTCTGATCGGCCATGACGGCCTCGAGTATGGGTACTGTCCGCGCGGCGCCGAGCTCTCCCAGCATGCGTACTGCGGTTGTCCGGAGATTAGTGTTCTTGTCCTGCGTCAATGGATAGAGGGTGCTGTCGGGGAGCGTCCCGCTCCGGATGAAGCGGCAAAGAATCCAGAGAGCAGTGAAACGCAATGGCGGAGGAGTGCCGTACCGAAGATATTCTTTTGCTGCGGCGATGCCCAGGAGTGAGTCGGCGCCGGCAAGTGCATCAAGTGCCGCTGTGGCGATGATGTCCTGATGCGACGGCATGCCGAGGTGAGCGCCGAGAATGCCGAGACACCCGTGCGGATCAGCTTTCGCCAGCGAGCGCAACGCCTGTGCGACAACGGTATAGCTGGAATCCTTCAGCGCGGTGACAAGTGTTTCCCTGGTTGTTGCATCTGCCGAGTCTGTGAGAAGTGCAATCGCTGCAGTGCGAACGCTCGCGCGTGTATCCCGTGCAGCTGCCACCAGTCCGGCTTTCGCTGCCGTCCATGAAGAGTCCTTTTCATCGGCGATCAGGCCGAGCATGTTCACCGATTCCCGCCGGACGCCCCAAAAGGGATCATGAAGCATTCGATCGACCAATGCGGGTATGAATTTCTCGCTGCGAGGCATTAAGGCGAGGTGTTTGACTGCACGCAAGCGGTCAATCGGACTGTGTGCCTCGCTCAACTGTGTCTGCCATTCCATGTCTGTCTTTTCGAACCGCAGTTCCTTGAGGAGCCAATTCCCCTTGTCGAAAATCACCATGTGAGGTTTCTCGGTCGCGGGTAGGCGATAGACGGTATCTTTGCCGGCAATCTCCACACGGTGCACCACCTGCTGCGTCCCGGCGGTGATTTCAATATCCACCGGCGTGCGGAAGATTCCTGTGAGGCTGTCGAGTTTCTGTGTCTGCTCGACATGCAGTCGTACGCTTTTTGTCGAATCTTCCCATGTGTACGAAACCGCAAACACCGGATATCCGGCTTTGTACACCCATTGGTCGAAGAACCAATAGAGGTTCTGGCCGGTAGTCTCTTCGATGGCGACCTTCAGATCGTTTGTCTCCACGACACCGTATTGATGCTTGGTGATGTAGTGGTTGAGCGATCGGAAGAACAGTGAATCGCCGAGGAGGAAACGCAGCATATGAAGTACCGAGGCACCACGCGGATACAGGTTCGCGCTATAAGAGCCGACGCTGACAATCGGTTTGCGCCCGAGTGTTTTGTCGCTGTTGATGCCGGCCTGCTGGGCCTCGTACATTGAGAAATCGAATTCATCGCGGCCAAGACTGTGCTCGTGGTAGAGCGGATCAAAATAACTCGCAAAACTCTCATTCAACCAGAGATGCCGCCAGTCTTTGCATGTCACGAGGTCACCCCACCACTGATGGGCCAGTTCATGCGCAATGAGGCTTGTGGAGGAGTGATCGACACGCTGCCGTGCATCATACACCGTGGCACGGTCAAGCAAACTGCATGCGCTGGTATTCTCCATGCCGCCAACGGTGAAGTCGCGGATGAGAACCTGGGCATATTTTTCCCACGGGAATTTGTAGCCTATCCTATCACTGAAGAACGTTATCACATCAGGAGTGCAGCGGAAGCAAATGCGTGCGTCATCCACCTGGTTCGGGTAGACATAGTATTCGAGCGGCAGCTTTCGGACTGTATCCTTGAGAACGGCATATTCCCCGATCGCCAGCATAACCAAATAAGACACATGGGGCTTTGAGAGCATCCAGTGATACGTTTTCGTCCCCTTCGTGCGGTCTTCTGACACCTTTACCAGTCTGCCGTTTGAGAGAGCGGTGTACGATGAACGGACTGTCGCGAGGACTTCTGTGGTGGCACGATCATTGGGGAAATCATAGCATGGAAACCAGAAGTGGTTATCCATGTCTTCTCCCTGCGTCCAAATCTGCCGGGGAGTGTTCGGATATGCAGAGTCAGGTTGGACGAAAAAGAGTCCGCGGCGCGGCGTACAGGAGTATTCTGTCACCACCGTAAGCGTATCGCGGTAGGAATAGGGACGGTCCAGGGTGATGTCCAGCGTCCTGGGACCCATGGTGTACGTGAGCGGCGTGCCGTTACGGAGAGTCACGCTCCGGATGGTCATCTCTTCCGCGTCGAACACCACCTGCTTTAATGCAGGCGGAAACGGTACCAGTGTGGTGCTCACTTTTCCGATGACTTTGCGTTGCGCCTCGTCGAACGATACGTCGATCCGGTAATGCAGGACGTCGTAAGAACGGTTGCGCGTTTCCCCCTCGTCACGAACAGGAAAAAGTTCCTGCGCCTGGAGAGTGAACGTCCCGAGGCCGGCAAGCAGCAGCAAGAACGGTCGTATCATTGTCAGAATCCGTGTCAGGAGTGTGTAATGAGGTTGCGCCGGCGCTTGCGGTTGTGTAACTTTGGATGTCACGGTCCCTCAGCGGTTTCGCTTTCCACCGGCTCGCGTTCCTAACGAACACTTGCACGGTGGTGCAGCCGACTTGCGTAGCACGCTCGAAAGCGGTGTGTATCCCGCCTGCAACGGAGACATGGGTACCAAGCAAGAGAGGCAATGTCATGTGCGTAAGATACAAAGACTAGGTGTAATGTCCCAATCGCAATTGATTATCGGGCTGATGTCCGGCACGTCGCTGGATGGTATTGATGCTGTTCTCCTGAAAGTGCACGGACTACAACGGCTCTTTGCCGATGCTGTGGTGCGGACGGCGGGTGAATTCGGGTTGTCCGGTGATGCCAAGGAGGCGATCTGCTTTGCGATTTTGGCGAATGAGACCGTGCACGGCAATTGTGCAAATCTTTCGCGCGTGACAGGAGCGCGCACGCCCGTCGTTCTGGGCGTAATGAGCAATCCTGCCAGAGAGATGTGAGCCTCGGGAATCTCTGAACGGGTTTCGCTGTTCTGATATGTAGAACAAAGACATGTTGAATAGATCGCTCCATACCGATTGCAGAATCTCCAAGGATTCTCTTCGTCGCAGCATCGCAGTGCTGTTGTTGGGAGTCCAACTTGTGGGGGGGCTTGGCGTCCTCGGGCATACGCATGCGTTCGCCCTGCGCCTCGTCGCTGACCCGGCCCTGGCGGCTCATGAATGCGGCGAACAGGAGCACCACATCCCGCTGGACAGCATCCATCCATGCGTGATCTGCTGGCAGCTGTATCAGCGAGTATCTGTTCCTATTGAATCTATAGATTTCATCGCGGTCCATAGTCTTACCGCAGGGCTCTGCAGCATTGCAATTCCTCCGGTGATCGCCGGCGATCACTTCTTTCCCGACAAGCGCGGCCCTCCTGCAATCGTCTGAACGATTGCATCCATACGTGATGAAAAACAGTGGAGGAAGTTATGCCGCGTTCCATGCTGGTGTTATGCTGTTTCTGTGTCGTGCGTATCCTTCTGCCGACGACAGTTGTCGCACAAACTTCAGTCAATCCCGATATCAGTGTTATTCCGCGATTCCTCATCCATTCTGACGACGGTCAGAAACTCAATGAAGGAAAGCGTGAGTTCAGCAGGCCCGATTTTTCATTCGAAGAGTTGGAACTTGCGCTGCAGGCCTACCTCAATCCTTTTGCCAAGGCGGATGTCGTCCTTACATTGCCCGGACCGGATCTTGAGAACAGCAAGCTGGGCATAGAGGAAGTCTACGCAACCGTGCTGCGTGGTCTTCCGCTCGATATGAACCTGCGGATCGGGAAGTATCGTGCGGAATTCGGCAAGCTCAACATGACCCATCCTCACGCCTGGCCTTTTGTCACGGCGCCGCTGATGCAAAAACGTTTCCTTGGTGAATCATTGAATGATCTCGGTATCAGCGCGAGCGTCCTGTTACCGACTGAAGACGTCTATACAAAATTGACAGTCGACCTCCTCAGGGGAACGGCAATCGGGGGCGCAACGGGGATGGTTGACACCACAGGCGCAAAACCGTACTACGCCAACACTGCGCGGCTCTCAAGTTTCTTCACGTTAAGTGATTACAGTGATCTGGAGATTGGCTTGAGCGGCTACACAGGCATCCACGATCCGTACCACCGTGACCGATTCTGGTATGGAAACCTGGATTTCAAATATAAGATTCGTCCGAGCGCATATACATCGCTGGTCATTCAGGGAGAATATCTGCTCAATACGCGGACGGTCCATCTGGAAGACGAGAAAAGCATCTCAAGCTCCGGTTTCTACCTCTATGCCGATTATCAGTTCTTCAAGACCTACAGCATTGGAGCCCGTGTTGATTGGTCAGAATCTCCCTACAGTGCGGACGACAAGGCCAGCGGATTTGCGCTCTTTGCAGGATACTATCCGGTAGAAGAGACACTCGGTCTGCGTGCTCAATACGCGCGGACAACAACAGAACTGCCGGGATTCACTCAGAGTGTGAACAGCATTGATCTGCAGATTCTCTTTTCGCTCGGGCCGCATAAGGCGCATCCGTTCTAGAAGCAGGGTCTGGGGTCTAGGGGCTGGGGTCTGGGGGCTGGGGTCTGGGTTCCGGGTTCAGGGTCTAGGGTCTTGGGTCTAGGGTCCAGGGTCTGGGGTCTAGGGGCTGGGGTTTAGGGTCTAGGGTGGAATAATGAGGTACACCAAGGAGAACAGGAAATGAAATGGGTACTCGCATTTATCATCCTGGCGATGGCCGGGGTTTCTGAAGCAGCAATCAAAGTCGTCACATCGTTGCCTGATCTCGCCGATCTCGCGCGGCAGGTAGGGGGTGACAAGGTAAGCGTCGACTATATCGTGCGGGCCGATCAGAATCCGCATTTCGTGGAAGTGAAGCCCAGCTACATGATGAAGTTGAAGTCGGCCGATCTGTTTCTGACGATCGGGATGGAACTTGAAATGTGGGCACCACAGATTGTGGACGGCTCGCGTAACGCATCGCTTACGGTGGTGGATCTCTCACAGGGAGTCACCAAGCTGGAGGTTCCGGCAAAAGTTGATGCCAGCCAGGGCGATGTCCACCGGTTCGGGAATCCGCATTACTGGCTCGATCCGCGGAATGTTCGACCGATGATGGATGAAATCGTGAGTGCGCTCACGAAGGTCTCGCCCGCAGACGAAAAGACATTTCGTGCGAATGCGGACGCTTATCTGCTGAGACTTGGGGTGAAGATCCAGGGGTGGGAGGCAATGATGAAGCCATTTGCAGGGCAGAAAATAGTCACCTTTCACAAAAGCTGGTCGTACTTTGCAAATTGGCTCGGGCTTGATATCGCCGGTGAAGTGGAACCGAAACCGGGCATTGCCCCAAGCCCGACTCATTCTGCCGAGCTGATCGCTCTTGTGCGTTCAGCCGGCATCAAGGCGATTCTCGTGGAACCATTCTACGATCTTTCTGCACCCGAGCAGATCGCACGGGCGACGGGAGCAAAGGTCACGGTGTTGCCGACATCGTCGGGCGGCCTGGATCAGACACGTGACTACATCAGCCTGATCGACTACGACGTTGCCACACTCGCAAGTTCGCTGAAACAATAACAACGCGCACATGCCGATGCCACCTCTTATCACATTCACGAATGCAACATTGGGTTACGGAAATCACGTCATCCTTCGGGGAATCACGTTTGCGGTTGAGGCCGGAGAATACTTCGGCCTCGTTGGTCCGAACGGTGCCGGAAAAACCACCATTGTACGGGCAATCCTCGGGTCGCTGCGACCGCTGTCGGGCTCTGTCAAGGTCGCGCGTCCCGATGGTCTGCCGGTACGCTTCGGTTACGTGCCGCAACGGGACACGGTAGACTACGTGCTTCCATACACCGCCCGCGAAGTGGTCATGATGGGCCGCTACCGGCATATCGGGCTCATTCGCCGGCCGGGCGCGGCGGACCGGGAGGCGGTGTCACGAAGCATTGCGCATGTTGGCATGGAAGCGATGGCGGACCGGCCTTTTAAAGACCTGTCGGGAGGCCAGAAACAGCGCACCTTGATTGCGCGTGCGCTGGCTTGCGACCCCGATCTGCTCGTGCTGGATGAACCCACCAACGGGATGGATCTGGCATCCCGCATAGCGATTCTCGATCTTGTCCGGGAACTCCATCGTGAAGGATCGTTGACCGTGCTTCTGGTCAGCCATCTTCTGGATGATGTCGCCAATCACGTGCATCGGCTTGCGGTGGTGGAGCGCGAGGTCTTTTCCGTCGGACCGGTGGATGAAGTGCTTACCGGGGAAAATCTCTCGGCGATCTATAATATGCCGGTGGAAGTCCAGCGTGTGCACGGACGTACGATCATCATTACCGGAGGCGGAAATGGGAGCCGCTGACATCATCCGGACCATCGTCCAGGAATTTCCACTCGCTCTCTATGGCAGCATTCTGGTGGGGATCGTTTGCGCATTTCTCGGGGTCTACATTGTTGCCCGCAGGGTGGTATTTCTTGGCGCGGTGCTGACGCAAGTGTCGGTGATGGGGCTTGCGCTTACGTTTCTCCCCTTCTTCCCTGTCCCGCACACAGTCGGTTCGTTGGGCATCACGTTGGTGACGGTGGTGATTATTTCGCGGTTGCTGACCGGGAAGAAAATTCCGCGCGATGGTGTGCTGGGTGTGGTGTTTATTACCTCCATTGCATCACGTATTCTGATCCTGCAGAAGGCGCAACGGGTGGAAGTTGCGGAGATCGAGAATCTGCTCCGGGGCGATATCCTGTTTGTGACTCCGGAGTTGTTTGTGCTGATGGTCGTCGCGTTTGTGGTGGCCATGGTGCTCCACCTTCTGTTCTTCAAGGAGTTCACGTACACCTCCTTTGATCCGGAGACGGCGCAAACACAGGGGTTCAATGCGGCGGGATGGGATCTGGCGTTCTATCTTATTGCTGCAGTGGTGATCGCCTTTGCGACACACATGGTGGGAGACCTCTTTGTTTTCGGTTTCCTGGTGGTTCCGCCGGTGACCGCAATGCTGCTCACCCGCAACGTGAAGGCGATATTCATTCTGTCGGTGGTGATTGGTGCACTGGCACCGATAGCAGGTCTGTTTCTCGCGTTCGTGATTGATGTTCCGGCATCGCCGGCAATCGTTGCGGTGGCAACGGTGGTGATGGGGGGGGCGTGGTTGTGGAGCGTTATACCATCCCGACGACCGCGTTGATGGCCGCAACGTTGACGATATCGCTGACGCTGCACCCGCGTGAAAGATCGAACGCCGGTTTACGCAACCCCTGCACCACCGGGCCGACGGCTTCAGCGCCTGCGAGACGCTGTGCCAATTTGTATCCGATGTTTCCGGCATTCAAATCGGGGAACACCAGAACATTTGCCAGTCCTGCCAGCGGGCTGTTTGGCGCTTTCGATGCAGCGACCTTCGGCACAATGGCTGTGTCGAGTTGTACTTCGCCGTCCATGATGATGTCCGGGCGTTTCGAACGGAAGATCTCTGCGGCATTCTGCACCTTCTCCACCAGAGGATGACTCGCGCTTCCTTTTGAGGAGAATGACAGCAACGCAACACGTGGCACCTCGCCTGTCAGGCGCTTGTGGTTGTCGGCCGTCGATATGCCAATGTCCGCCAGTTGCTCTGCCGTCGGATCGGGAACGACGGCACAGTCGGCGAACGAAAAGACCTTCTGAGGAAAAAGCATAAGGAAGAAACTGGAGACGATGGTGATGTTGTCTGCCAGGCCGATCACCTGGATCGCAGCCCTGAGAACATCGCCGGTGGTCGAGAGTGAGCCCGCGACGCTCCCCTGCGCGAAGTTCTCGCGAACCATCATCGCACCGAAGTAGAGCGGTTGCTTCATCAATTTTTGTGCTTCTGCCAGCTCAAGCCCTTTTGCCTTCCGCAATTCCTGGAACTTCTTGGAGAAATCCGCATGATGCTCGGATGTAGCCGGCTCCACAATCGTGATGCCATTCGGTGAAGTCCCGGTTTTGTTGAAACCCTCCTCGATAGCCTTCCTGTCGCCGACAAGAATGGGGTTCACAAGTTGCTTATCCACAAGGATCCGGGCAGCCTGAATTGCCCGTTCGTCGGTGGCATCGGGGAAGACGATGGTCTTCTTCAGGGATTTCGATTTGGCGTGAATGCCATCCATCAATTCTTTGGGAGTCATGGGGGTCAGTGCTCAGGTATGAGTGGTTGAGAATTGCTGAGTGAAAGATAAGAAAGGTGAGTGGATAATGAAAGAAGGGATGGAAGATTAACCCCACCTCTGACTATTTGTCATATCTCATCGAAACTCCCCCAAAATCACAGCAAATTAAAAAGAATTAAGAAAATCATAATTCTCTCGAATTGATTATTTGTCAGGTTTGCAATAGATTTATGAGCTTCCCATGTACCCCAAAATGGCAAACTGCAAGACCAATAGGCGGGTCTATGTTGAGACCTACGGCTGCCAAATGAATTTGGCAGACAGCGAGCTAGTCGGCGGCATCCTCGCAAAGGAGGGATATGCCTTCACGAGCGATCTCGAGACCGCGGATGTTGCGTTGATCAACACTTGTGCCATCAGGGACAATGCAGAGCGGAGGATACACGGGCGGTTGGGATTGTTCAATGCACAGAAACGGAGAAATCCCGACCTGGTCGTTGGCATACTTGGCTGCATGGCCGAGCGATTGCGGGAAAAATTCCTGGACCAGGAAAACCTCGTCGATATCGTGGTCGGCCCGGATGAATACAGGAAGCTTCCATCCCTGATCGAGCATGCCGCCGGCGGTGAGAAGGGGATAGCTGTCCGTCTCTCCAGGGTCGAGACATATGATGACATTGAACCTCTCCGCACGGAAGGTGTGTCGGCGTGGGTCTCGGTGATGCGTGGATGCGACAAATTCTGCACGTTTTGCGTAGTACCGTTCACCCGTGGGCGCGAGCGCAGCAGGCCGTTCTCCACAGTTGTTGAGGAAGTCCGTTCGCTGGCCGAACAGGGCTTCAAAGACGTCACCCTCCTCGGTCAGAATGTGAATTCGTATGCCGACGGTGACCACGACTTCGCCGATCTCATGCGTGCAGTAGCAGACGTTGACCGGCAGCTCAGGATTCGTTTCACCACCTCGCATCCGCAGGACATGTCGGACCGGCTCATTGAGGCAATCAGCACGACCGACAATATCTGCAAATACATTCATCTGCCTGTGCAATCCGGATCCGACCGGATTCTCACATTGATGAATCGCACATATTCCGTTGATGGTTATCTGGCGCTTGTGGAGAAAATCCGTTCGGCTATACCGGGGGTGAGTCTGACCACTGACACCATCTCCGGATTCCCCGGGGAAACTGATGAAGATCACCGCCTCACCCTTGCATTGATGAAGGCGGTAAAGTACGACGGGGCATACACATTCAAATACTCCCCGCGCGAACGCACACGGGCCTGGGAGATGGGTGACATCGTTGCAGATGAACTCAAGACCGCCCGGGTCGGCGAAATTCTTGCCTTGCAGCGAGATCTCTCACGCGAGATCAACCAGCAGTTTGTCGGCAGGTCCGAACGGATTCTCGTCGAAGGCCCAAGCAAGAAGTCCGCGCAGGAATACACGGGCCGGACCGACACCAATCGCACCGTAGTCTTCCCGCATGTGCAGGAACAGCCCGGTGAGTATATCACAGTGAAAATCGCGCGCGCCAACTCGGCGACGTTGTTCGGCATTCGCGCCTGATGCACAGCCGCCACATCGGATCAAACCCAATGAAACAGTGTCTGATTCTCGTTGCCTTGCTCTGTACGGTGGGCGAAACCCTGGTCGCACAGAAGGCCGAGCCCGACATCAAGAAGTATGTCGCGGCAATCAACAACGGCAATGCCGATGAAGTCCGCAGAGAAATTCCGGTTCTTGTTACGAAGTATCCGAACCACCCCGGGGTGATGTATCTGCAGGGCTTGGTGACTCGTGAAGGGTCTGAGGCGATCCGGACGTATCAGAGCATTGTCGATAATTTCCCGGAAAGTGAATGGGCCGATGACGCCCTCTACCGCATCTACCAGTTTTACTACGCGCTCGGACTGTATCGTACCGCCGAAATAAAGATGAAGCAGCTTGTGGAGAAATTTCCGGACTCTCCATACGCAAGGAGTGCTGCCGGTGCAGTAACAGCAGAACCTGCGGCCGCAGAACAGCAGCCCACCGCAGAGAAAGAAGCCCCCGCAGAGAAAGAAGCACCCACCGGGCATGTCCCCGTGGTTACACCGCCAATTGCACGCCCATCAACGGAGACGGTCCCTGCGCAGGCCGATACAGTGATTCCGGTGCGGTTCGTCCTTCAGGTTGGCGCGTTTGGCGTGCAGAACAATGCCCAGAGCCTGAAAGAACGGTTTGATGCGTTCGGCTATCCGGTTGAGATGATCAGCATAGTAAAAGACACACGCGCTCTGTTCCTGGTGTGGGTGGGCAACTACGCAACGTACGAAGAGGCGCGAGCCGCTGGACAGGATGTCAAGCGGAAAATGGGAGTTGATGCGATTGTCATATCGAGGTGACATGCAGGGGGCAGTGACTAGAGATCCCGTCCGGTTTCAGCAGGAACACGGCATCATCGGCGAATCCGTAGAGATGCAGAAGATCGCCGAAGTAGTGGCTCAGGTGGCCCCGACGGATATTACCGTGCTCATCACCGGCGAAAGCGGTGTGGGCAAGGAAGTGATCGCGAAGGCGATCCACGCGGCGAGCCACCGCAGCAAGAAGCCGTTGATTACCGTGAATTGTGGTGCGATCCCGGAAGGCATTATCGAGAGCGAGCTGTTCGGTCACGAACGCGGGTCGTTCACCGGCGCAGCCGAACAACGCAAGGGATATTTTGAGCTTGCCGATGGCGGCACCATTTTTCTTGATGAAATCGGTGAACTGCCCCTCGCGGCGCAGGTGAAATTCCTGCGTGTGCTGGAGAACGGAGAGTTCCTGCGCGTCGGTTCCTCCCAGTCCCGCACGGTCAACGTGCGCGTGATTGCGGCGACCAACAAGGACCTGGAAAATGAGGTGCGGCTGCAGCACTTCCGGGTCGATGTGTTCTACAGATTGCGTGCGGTAAACATAGTGATTCCACCGTTGCGGAACCGTGTGGAAGATATTCCACTGTTGTTCCACCATTTTGCCTCCGAAGTGGCGCAGCGGAACAAAATTCGATTTGCCGGCATCAGCGATGCAGCGGTGCAGCTGCTGGAGGAATATCACTGGCCGGGCAATGTGCGCGAACTGAGAAACGTCGTCGAAAGCATGCTCGTGCTTGAAGGCGGCAAGTACCTGCAGCCGGACGATGTGCGAAAGTATTTGAAGGAGTACCGTGTGACGAGCGATGACCGCCAGCTTCCCGTCCCCTTCGGGAAAAGCGTCGAACAAGCGGAGCGCGAGCTGATTCTCCGTGCTCTCCTGGACATCAAGGGAAACCTCATGGAATTGCGGAATGCCCTGCTCGATCATGTCCACATGCAGGACACCGTGCGGCCGACGGAGGAAGTGGAGCGTGCAAACACGACCGACACCATGACGCTCGACGACATGGAGCACCGGATGATCGTCGAAGTGCTGGGACGGTTCAAAGGAAATCGCCGTGCCGCAGCCCGCGCGCTGAACATCAGCGAACGGACGCTGTACAGGAAAATCAAAGAGTACGGATTGGAGTAAGCGCAACAATGGCTGTACGTGCTTTATACACTCTGTGCTTTGCGGTATGTGCGGTGGCGTTGTCCGGATGCATGTACTCGTTCACAGGCGCTTCGGTGCCGTCGCACCTGAAAACAGTGGCAATTCCGCTCGTCGACGACCAGTCGGGTTTCGGCGAGCCGGGACTGCGGGAGAATTTCACCCGCGAGCTGACCGATCTCTTCAACAGGGATAACAGCCTGCAGGTCGCCGACAAGAGCACAGCCGATGCCATTCTCGAAGGAGCCATCGTCACGATCGCCGATGCTCCATCCGTGGTGACGGGGGGAGAGCAGGTCAGCAAGCGCCGGATCACGATGACGGTGCGCTTCAAATTTCAGGATATGAAACTGCGGAAGAAGTTATGGGAAAAGAATCTCTCCAACTGGGGGGATTATGATTCCGGCGGCGGGTTGTCGCAGCGCCAGGTTGGCGTCCAGGAAGCGATGCGAAAGATTACGGAGGACGTCCTGCTGGAAACAGTATCGGGATGGTAATACAGCGCGGTATGCGCATTTGAATCTCATGTTCACAACGTAAGGTTCCCTATAAAACATTTGCTATGGAAGAACTCATTCTGGTTTGCTACGTCGTCTCTCTCACGATCCTGACGATTTTCGGATCGCACGGCTTCATCATGATCTATTACTACCTGAAATTCCGGTCGCGGAAACCCCAGGCAGTGGAAGCCCTAACCACCTATCCTGTCGTCACTGTGCAACTCCCGGTGTTCAACGAGCTGTACGTCGTTGGACGTCTGATCGATGCCTCATGCGGCATTATCTATCCCAAGGAGAAACTGGAAATACAGGTCCTGGATGATTCCACGGACGAAACCGTCGATGTCGTGGCGCAGTATGTCGAACGGTATAGAAAGCTGGGTTTCGACATCAAGCACGTTCGCCGGACAAACCGGGGAGGGTTCAAAGCCGGTGCACTGAAAGAAGGACTGGTGACTGCCCGCGGCGAATTTGTCGCGATCTTTGATGCGGACTTTGTCCCGCGCCCCGATTTCCTCCTTAAGACCATACCGCATTTCCATTCCGATCCCAGGATCGGCATGGTGCAGACGCGGTGGGAGCACCTCAACTTCGACTATTCCCTGTTGACCCGCACGCAGGCAATGGCCCTCGACGGCCACTTTGTGATCGAACAGGCAGTGCGCAACAAGGTCGGGTTTTTCATCAACTTCAACGGCACCGCCGGTGTCTGGCGCAAAGAAACGATCTTCGATGCGGGGAACTGGCAGGCTGATACGCTCACCGAAGACCTGGATCTCAGCTTTCGTGCCCAGCTGCGGGGCTGGAAATTCAAATATCTGAACAACGTCACCTCACCGGCCGAATTGCCTTCGGAAATCAATGCATTGAAGTCGCAGCAATTCCGGTGGACAAAAGGGGCAATCGAGACCGCGCGCAAAGTCCTCCCGTTCGTGTGGAAGTCATCGCTGCCGATGAGAATCAAGATCCATGCGACATTCCATTTGACGAACAATCTCGTATTTCCGTTTATCGTGCTTGCGGGTATTCTCAACGTGCCGCTCGTGTTCATCAAGCACGGCGGGATGCACGATACCTACTTCACATTCATGTCGGTGTTTGTGTTCGCGTTCATCGGTTCCTTCCTGTTCTATCTTTTCTCGCAAAAGGATGTGTACAAAGATTGGCGGAAACGGATATTCCTCTTTCCGGTGTTCATGGCGGGGAGCATGGGATTGGCAGTGAACAACAGCAGGGCGGTGATTGAAGGGCTCTTCAAGCGGAAGAGCGAGTTCGTGCGGACGCCCAAGTACAGTATTCAATCCAAGAAAGATTCCTGGCGCGACAAGACCTACGTGCCTGTGAAGATCAGTGCGACCATCATCGTGGAGATCGTACTGGCGATCTACTGCTTGTTTGGCGTGGTGTCGTCGATCTACTTCCTTGAGATTGCGGCGGTGCCCTTCCAGCTGCTCTTCTTCATTGGATTTGCGACCGTGTCGGGGATGTCCCTCAAGCATGCGTTTCTGGCGAGGAATGTGAAGGCCGGACAGTAATGGGTGGGGGGGAGGACATTTCTCCGCGGTTCGTTGTCCAGGCAACGGCGCTCCTCGCTGCGGGGAACATTGAAAGTGCCGTGGAAGCGTGCCGTGCAGGAATCACACGGTATCCTTGGTATGCTACAGGATACTGGGTTCTCGGGAAGTGCTATGAAGCACAGGGCAACCTTGCTGCGGCCGGTCAGCAGTACGGGGAAGTGGCGGCACGCCTCCCGGGCGTTCCTTCAGTGAAGAATGCGGTGGAGCGGACGCGTGTACCGGGGAGTACACCTTTGGTACAAGGGGCAGGAGAGGGAACAGACGTCGATGCCTTGCTGCGCCGGTTGCAGGAAGCCAAAAGGCCGATTCCCGCGGCATCCGGTGCCGACATGCCGCTCGTTGACATATCAACGCCGCATGGCGAAAGCTCTATCGTGACAGTAACGCTGGCCGAGATTTATGCAAAGCAGGGAGAGTACCGCGAGGCGCTGGAGGCATACAGGAAATTACTCCAGCAGTGCCCGGACGAAGCCGGACGCCATGCCGTACGAATTGCCGAATTGGAGCGGTTACTTCAAGGTGCTGACAAACTTCGTCAGCCGTGACTTCTGATTGGACGCGCTATTCCGGTGGATGACGCCCTTTGCCGCCAATTGATCCAGCAGCTTCACCGTCTTCTTCAGTTCCGACGTTGCCTTCTCTTTGTCCGTCAACGACCGTACATGCTTGATAGCGTTGCGCATGCGTGACTTCCACTGGGTGTTGCGTGCGGCGTGGCGTTTCGCCTGCCGGGCTCTCTTCTCTGCCGATTCGTGCTGAGCCATCCGCCTGTTATCTCCAGAACAATGTGAGTAGATGCAATGTGAATGTTCAATGTAGCGAAAAAAGGGTAGAAAGTCAAAGCGCGTTGCCTTTTGATCGTGGTATCGGTATATTTTCGGGCTCGCAAAGCCCTCGGCTCTGAGGTCAAACACATTGTCTCGGGCCGAAACAGGGGGAAAGAAAGTACCCAAAGAAGGAGCTGAGGGGTATCTATGAAGATTGCTGTATGTGTCAATCATGTCCCGGATACGGAAACCAAGGTGAAGATCGCGGCCGACGGGCAATCCATTGACCGGACAGGCGTAAATTTCATGATGGCGCCTTATGACGAGATCGCCGTGGAGGAAGCCCTCCGGATGCGCGATAAATTCAAGGGTGATGTCACGGTTATTTCCCTCGGGAACGAAAAACACAAGGAAACGTTGCGAAAAGCGCTCGCGATGGGGGCGGACAAAGCCATCCTTGTAAGAGATGACAGTGAGCGGGACTCCTACGGTGTCGCCGTCGGACTGGCTGCCGCCTTGAAACCGCTTGCACCAGAAGTGATTCTGTTCGGGAAACAGTCTATTGACTATGACGACGCCCAGGTCGGGACGCTTGTCGCCGAAATGCTGGGGATGCCTTCAGTCAGCGTCGCCGTGAACATTGAGATACAAGACGGAAAGGCCGTATGCGTTCGGGAGATTGAAGGGGGACACGAGATTGTTGAGATCAAGCTTCCGGCGGTGTTTATGGCACAAAAAGGTCTGAATGATCCGCGGTATCCTTCATTGAAAGGCATCATGGCTGCGAAGAACAAGCCGATCGAGGAGCAGGTCGCCGCACCTGCGGACCGCCTTGTCGAAACACTCGCCATGAGCAAGCCGCCGGCAAAGGCCGCCGGCCGGATTGTGGGAACAGACAAGACCGCCGTTCCCGAACTCATCCGTCTCCTTCACGAGGAAGCCAAGGTTATCTGATAACCCTAGACCCTAAACCCCAGACCCTAGACCCCAAACCCTAGACCCTAGACCCCAGACCCAATCTTCTGAGTCGTGATCATGAAAGCTCTCGTCTTCATCGAACAGCGTAATAACGTCATCAAGAAGTCCTCATACGAAACCGTCCGTGCCGCACGCGACGTTGCCGATGCGTTGGATGCGGAGTGCATTGCCCTTCTTGTGGGAAGCGGTGTGGAAAGCATTGGTGGAACGCTGGGCCGGTATGGAGCTTCGCGTGTGCTGATAGTAGATGACCCCGCGCTGGCTGCGCACTCCGGCACCGCGTATGCAAAAGCCATTGCATCGGTAGCTGCCGCTGAAGGAGCAGAGCTCGTGTTCCTGCCTGCGAGCCAGATGGGAAAGGACCTGGCACCGCGGGTTGCGGTGAAGCTGAAGGCCGGACTTGCTTCCGACTGTATCGCGCTCCGTGTCGAACATGGCACTGTCATCGGCACGCGGCCCGTGTATGCCGGCAAAGCGTTGCTGGATGTACGTGTAAACAGTGCCGTGAAGGTGTTCACCCTTCGGCCCAACGTCTTTCCCGCAACAATCGCGGAGGCGAATGTCGGAGTACAGAATGCAACTGTGACATTCAGCCCGGAAGACTTTGGTGCGGTGGTGACAAAAGTGGAAGTCGTAGTAGGACGGCCGGACGTCACCGAGGCGGACATCGTTGTGTCCGGTGGTCGCGGCATGAAGGCGGCCGAACATTTTTCCTTGATCGAATCACTGGCGGAGGTTCTGGGTGCGGGCGTTGGAGCTTCACGCGCGGTGGTAGACGCCGGCTGGCGCCCGCATGACGAACAGGTTGGCCAGACGGGGAAGACGGTCTCGCCATCGCTGTATGTGGCGTGCGGCATTTCGGGAGCCGTGCAGCATCTTGCCGGCATGTCGTCGTCGAAATACATCGTGGCGATCAACAAAGACAAGGATGCACCGATCTTTCAAATGGCGGACTACGGCATCGTTGGTGATGTATTCGAGATCGTGCCCGAGCTCACCGCGCAGTTGAAACAAATGCTTGGAAAGTGATGTTGATTCTCATAAGGTTTTAGAGTACAATGCGTCCAAAGGGTTGAGAGACTGCAAGGAGCAAGACGTGGAACGCGTGCTGGTTGACATACTGGGTCTTTCGACGAACCCCGCGAGCGGCGGCGCGTACGCGCTGATCCTCCGGGAAGTTGAAGGCAATCGGCGTTTGCCAATTATCATCGGTCAGGCCGAGGCGCAATCCATCGCGCTGGAGATGGAGGGGATCAAACCACCCCGTCCGCTGACCCATGACTTGATGAAGAATATTATCGCGGCGTTCGGTGCCGAGTTGACCGATGTCTTGATTGATGATCTGCGCGACGGAACGTTCTATGCAAAGCTCAATATCGACAACCAGGTGATCGATTCCCGCCCGAGTGATGCGATAGCCCTGGCGGTGCGATATGGCGCACAGATTTTCGTCGCCACGAATGTCATGGATGAAGCTGCGTTCGTTCCGGAAGAGGAGGAGGACGAGGAAAAGAAGGAAGAAGGGAAGGGAAAGCAGATGGCATCAACGCCGAAGCAGCAAAAAACACCACCCGAAACCACCAAAGCAATCCGCCTCGAAGAGATGCATCAGCAGTTGAAGCAGGCTATCGAGAAGGAAGACTACGAGAAAGCGGCATCGCTGCGGGATGAGATCAGGCGCTTGGAAACCAGCGACTGATCCCCTCATGTACATTGCCTTGAAGTACCTTCGATTGGCAAGAATCGAATGATCCCCGTGTTTAACACGCACGCGTTCGAAGAATTCCCCCGCGTGGCAAAAGTTCTCACATCAGGTGTGCTCAGCGAACGGTCGATGGTCGACCAATTCCGCGGCGAACTGCAGCGGCTGTTCGATCACGAGCGCATTATTCCTCTGAATAGCTGTACAAGCGGTCTCACGATGGCGCTCCGGCTTCTTGGGGTCGGGCCGGGCGATGAAGTGGTCAGCACACCATTCACCATGGTGGCGACAAATTCCGCGATCGCTTCGCTTGGCGCACGCATCGTCTGGTGCGATGTGGACCCCGCGACATTCTGCGCCGATATGCAGAGCGTGTATGACAGCATCACCCCCGCGACCAAAACGGTGGTTCTCACCTGTGTCGGCGGCCTCACACCACGTTATCTGTCGGGATATCCCAAGGATGCACCGGGCCTGATCATCGATGGCGCTCATAGCTTCATGACGTTCTATCAGAAACGCCACATCAGCCAATGGGGTGACTATGCATGCTTCTCATTCCAGTCCATCAAGCATCTTACCACGGGTGATGGCGGTGCACTGGCGGTGAACTCTCAGCGATTTGTCGGCGCTGATCCGGCATGGTACCCTGCCGGCACCAATGTCGAGCGGAATTATCTCCGCGCCGAGCGGATGAAGTGGTTCGGCATCAGCCGGACCATTCCCCCGGGGATGACACGCCTCGAACATCAAATGAAATCCGACATCGAGGAGTGTGGATACAAATTCCACATGAACGATCTTGCGGCGGCGGTCGGACTTTCGTGCATTGACAAAGCGCTCATAGCCGTCCGTCGCTCACAGGAGAATGCGCACTACTATCAACAAGCGTTTGCAGACGTGAAAGGTCTGACCCGCATCACGGTACCGGAAGGATGCGAGCCGGCCTGGTGGATCTACGGGTTCCTTTCGACAAACGCCGATGGGTTGATGACGTATCTTGCCGCAGAAGGTATCGAGACGACCAGACTCTGGCGCCGGAACGATACCTATACGTGTTTCCATGAGAGCACCGGCCGAAAACTCCCGGGTATGAGCAGAGTGTCAGAACAGGCGGTGTTTATTCCCAGCGGATGGTGGGTGAGCAACGCCGATCGCGAGAACATTGCCCGCCATGTTGTCGCATATCACAGCACGAATGTGTAGTCCTTTTCCAGGAGGCTTTGGGCGGACCGCTTCATGAGGTTTCTCGTCGGTACTTTTCTTCTTGTCCTTCTCCCCGGCGTCACCGCCGCATTTGCATTGCATGTTGTTTTCCTTGCTCACGTTCCGAGCGTTCTCATCCCCATCGGCATAGGATCCTTCCTGGGGATTTTGCTGGATCATTTTGTGCTGCGCAGGGTGCCTGTCGTTGATACCTTCGAACACGAACTCACTCACGCCGTCATTGCGTTGATGTTCTTCCGGCATGTGACCAGGTTTGTCGTGAAGCGGAGCGGCGGGACCGTTTCTCATCAAGGTGGCTTCGGTGGACAATTCGGCACCGATTTCATCGGACTCGCTCCCTATATCCTCCCGCTGTTCACGGTGTTCTCGGTAATCGGCAGGCCGTTCGTTCCGTCTACTTGGTTTCCCTGGTATGATGGTTGGATTGGCGTCACATTCGGCTATCACATATGGAGCACAATTGAGGAAATCCGGGGGTCGTGGACAAAACGGTCGTTTGTCTCCACCGGAACCGGTGAGGTCGCACAGACGGACATTGCACGCCGGGGATACATCTACTCAGCGATCTTCATTGCAGCATTCACGCTTGCTCTTCATGGTCTGCTCATTGCTCTGTTGCTCAAGGGAGTACATGGAGTGGGAGGGTGGGCATGGGAAGTGTGGAGCGTGACAGGGATTGTCATTATGCAAATCGGATCCTGGTTGAAAGGGCTCGCGACGTGGGTATCGGAACGGATGACTGGCTGACGTAACATGCGACGCTATCTGATATTGGTCAGTGCCATTGCGATGCAACTCTGCCTCGGTGCGACCTACTCATGGTCGGTGTTCGTAAAGCCGCTTCGTGATCTCACGGGCCTCTCCCAGGCAATTGTACAGATGCCGTTCACGGCATTCTATTTTGCGTTTCCAGTGACGGTGATCTTCTCCGGGTACATGCTCACGCGTCTCGGACCGGCGCGAAGCGCTGCAACAGGGGGGGTGCTCTTCGGACTTGGCTGGATGCTGGCATCATTGGGTACTCACCATTTCGCGATGACGGTGATCGGCATTGGTCTTCTTGCAGGCATTGGGGTCGGACTTGCATATGTGGTGCCGCTGGCGGTGCTTGTCCGGTGGTTTCCCAATCAGAAAGGTCTTGTTACCGGCATCGCTGTAGCAGGTTTTGGTGGTGGCGCAGCACTCATCAGTCAAATCGCCGGAAGACTCATCTCTGCACAAGGTCTTTCGCCGTACGCGGTCTTTGGTCTGTTGGGGTGCGTGTTTGTCGTCATCGCGACAGCAGCCGGACTCACCATGAAGTTCCCTCCTGGTGGTGCTCAACAGGCAGTTGCGTTGCTCCCCTACAAAGAGATACTTCGCCAGAAGGAATTCCGTCTTCTCTATGCCGTAATGATCGTGGCTCTTGCGGCCGGCTTCTCAGTGAACGCAAACCTCAAGGAGTTGTTTCCCGCGGGGGGAAATGCGATTGGCATTCTGGGGGTATCTGCCTTCGCGATTGCCAATGCCGTCGGACGTATGGCCTGGGGTGCGTTGTTCGATCGCACGTCGGCCGGCACCGCCGTCCGGGCAAATCTGCTCGCTCAGGCATGCGTGCTCCTTGCGTCCCCCTTACTCTTGTCGTCGGAGCCCGGATTTCTTCTGCTTGCTGTCGCGGCGGGGTTCAACTACGGAGGAGTGCTGGTGCTGTATGCGTCAACTGTTACCCATGTCTGGGGCGCCGAGCGGGTTGGGCAGGTGTATGGAATGCTCTTTTCTGCGAATATCGTGGCTGCGCCGGCGCCCGTTCTTGCCGGACTGTGGTACGATGCTACAAAGAATTTCTGGTGGTTTCTGGTCGCCGTCGCGGTCGGGCTGCTAATCTGCGCTTTCAACGCACCAGGGCAAGCATTTCCCTCACTGCACGGTCGAGTCCCACAAACACCGCCCGGGAAATGATGGAATGGCCGATGCTCATCTCTTCAATTTCTGTGACCGAGCACATCATCTGTACGTTCAAATAGTTCAGGCCGTGTCCTGCATTCACACCCATACCTAACTCGCGGGCAAGCTTTGCCGATGTCCGCACTACTTCGAGAAGCTCCAGCTGTTCACGCTCATTACGGGCGCCGGCAAACTCCCCGGTGTGTATTTCGATCTTATCGGTTTCGACCTCGCGTGCCGCCTCAACCTGTTCCGCTTTGGGATCGATGAACAGACTTACTTCAATGTCATGGCGGTGCATCTCTTTAATGACATCACCAAGGTGGTGCTTGTGGCCGCGGACATCGAGGCCCCCTTCGGTGGTCAACTCCTGACGCCGTTCGGGAACGAAGGTGACAAGCTCGGGGAGTGTTTCGATCGCAATCTTCACGATCTCCTCTGTTGCCGCCATCTCCAGATCGAGCTTTGTCTTGACGGTTTCACGCAGTAACCTGAGATCGCGGTCATTGATGTGCCGTCGGTCTTCCCTCAAATGGCACACAATGCCCTCTGCACCGGCAAGCTCGCAAATCTGCGCTGCGGTCACGGGATCCGGTTCCACGCCACCCCGGGCTTCACGCAGCGTGGCGATATGATCAATATTGATGCAGAGTCTCATGGGTGTCCCTCGCAAGCTACGAACGTCTACAGGCGCTTTCGCACTATGTACTGCAATCTCTCCGGGCGTTGCGCAACCACCTGCACTCCCGAAGGTGAAGTCACCGTCGGGTCGATATATCCCGTGGTATCATTGAGGATGTTTGTGTAGTCCACTGACACCTGGAAATCAACAGGCAGAACACCAGCCAGTTGACGGATTCCACCGCGTGCGACGATCTCGACTTTTGGGGGAATAAGAATCACGTCGCGGTTTGGAGGAAGAGCGCGGATTTCCACAGGCAATCCGCTGAACACTTTCTCTGCAAAAGGTTGAATGTTTACCCGAATCTTGACGGAAACCGGAGAACAGTCAAGGAGATGATCTGAACTCTTTGCCATAAGTACGTCTTCTTCGAGCGGATTCTTGAGGTCATCAAACCGCACCGCCGCGGTGTGCCATGCCGAGATCTGTCCGAGAACGGTGGTCGCGCCGTAGACGGTGATACTCTCCGGCGAGACAATCATCGGTCCCACCTGTCCGTACCCGTCGCGAAACGACAGTGTGACGTCGGGAATCACCGCGACTGTCTTCTCGCCTTTGCGATCAAGCACGACTGACACCGTGTCGGGGTTTATGTCGATGAGCTGGACGCCGCGAGCGAGTGCAATGCGGTCGAGAACGTCGTTGAGGGAGATTGACGGATTCTCCGGATCCAGTGAACTCAGAGGGATGTGCAGATGCGGCACAGATCCGATGAGCAATGTGGCGAGGCGCCAGCCGTCACCGCGGAAGCGGAGTTGAAGGCTTGCCGGGACAGGAGTGCGGACAGCCATGCCTTCCGGAATTCCATCGATCGTAAGGGGCGCCTCGATGGTGATCTGGTACTGCTCACGGAGATTGACGGACAACCAGAGGAACACACCCAGAAGAGTCGTAGCGAAGACAATATGGAGGCGGCGGGGTTTCATTTTAAGAAAAAGGGTCTAGACTTTAGGGTCTAGGGGCTGGGGTTTAGGNNCACATCGGTATCTTTTCTCAGCAGCGCGTCTATCAACTCCTCCTTGTTCGCCCGTGAAATCTTCCTCCCTCGGATGCTCAAACCCGCTGTATGCCGGGCGAGTGTGCGAAGTTCACGGACGGTCATGCCATCAAGCGCGGCACTCTGATCTGCGGATTTCTCAGGTGCGGAAAAGTCAAGCTCGGTTTCCGGAGACTTTTCTCTGGACGTCTCTTCGGATTCCTGGCTCTCTTCCGTGCGCTTTCTCGGGGGCCTGTGGGGAAGAAGTTCCTCGACATCATCGATGGGACGGGGAATTACGTGTTGCGAGACAAGAGTACCCACACGTGCCGCAGCCGCTGCACCGGCATCCACTGCGGCTTTGACAGCCGCAACTTCGCCGATCACCATCACGGTCACAAGCCCATCGCGGACAATTTCCTTTCCGATGAGCGTGACATTCGCGGTTTTCACCATCACGTCGGCCGCCTCAATGGAGCCGACGAGACCACGGGTTTCTATCATTCCAAGCGCGTAGTCGAGCATAAAAGATAGGGTCTAGGGTTTGGGG
>PMMO01000254.1 GCA_003162215.1 Ignavibacteriota bacterium | reverse complement strand
CGTGATCCAGACGCAGTCGCGGAGTTCGAGAGGGCGTCATCTCTTCCCGTGGTTCTTGCGCGTGATGTGAATGACCAACGGGCAGCACGGGAGCTTCTCGCCTCATTGAAGTAGCCGCTCTTCGCGCACGACCACTCATCCCGCCGATTTGAGTCCTCAGTGCAGGATGTGCCCCTGGCACAGGATTGAGGCACAGCGTTCCGCCGTCTCCCTGGCCCGATCTGTTCGGGAATCATCGCAACACCAGTAGCCAACCTTTTCCCGGCGCCACAGGGTCTGTTGGAAACCCCGTGTTTTTTCTGTACTTTAGCTCATACTCTCAAGTACTCTTCCGGAGCACCATGTCTGAGAACGAAAAAACTGACTTCGTGCGAGAAATTGTCGCAGAGGACATTNNGGCTATCTGCACATCGGCCATGCAAAATCAATCTGCCTGAACTTCGGCATCGCACAGGATTACCACGGCAAAACCAATCTCCGCTTCGACGACACCAATCCGGAGAAGGAAGAGCAGGAATATGTCGATTCCATTATTGAGGATGTGCGGTGGATCGCCGGCGATATTCAGGAGAGGGTCTTCTACGCTTCGGACTATTTCGAGCAGATGTATCAATGGGCGATTGATCTTATACGAAAAGGGAAAGCGTACGTGTGCGATTTGACCGCAGAGGAGATCCGCGAGACGCGCGGCACCCTTACCAAACCGGGCAAGGAGAGCCCATATCGGAACCGCAGTGTGGACGAAAACCTGGACCTTTTCACAAGAATGCGGAAAGGAGAATACCCCGACGGTTCGCGCACCCTTCGCGCAAAGATTGACATGGCCTCACCGAACATCAATCTCCGAGATCCGATCATGTATCGTGTCGTCCATGAGTCTCACCACCGTCAGCGAGATGCATGGTCAATGTATCCGACCTATGACTGGGCGCACGGTCTTGAGGATTCTATCGAGGGGATCACACACTCGATATGCACGCTGGAATTCGAAAACCATCGGCCGCTCTACGATTGGTATCTGAATGCCCTTGACATTTACCATCCGCAACAGATAGAGTTCGCGCGACTGAATGTGAGTTACACTGTGTTAAGTAAACGAAGACTCCGGCAGCTCGTACAGGGAAAATATGTGTCGGGATGGGATGATCCGCGCATGCCGACCATTGCAGGGTACAGGCGCCGGGGATATACGCCGGAGTCGATAAGAAGGTTCTGTGAGAAGATCGGTGTGTCCAAGAAGGACAGCGTCATCGATGTGGCCTTGTTGGAGTGGAGCGTCCGGGAAGACCTGAATGCGCATGCACCGAGAGCGATGGCCGTGCTCAATCCGCTCAAAGTCGTGATCACCAATTATCCCGAACACAGGACGGAAGAACTCCCGTCGCTCAACAATCCTGAAGACGAAGCCGCAGGCACGAGAATGGTGCCGTTCTCAAGGGAGATCTACATTGAGCAGGATGATTTCCGGGAAGTGCCTCCTCCGAAGTATCATCGACTCTCCCCGGGGAAGGAAGTGCGTCTTCGGGCCGCGTACATCATCAAATGTGAAAGGGTCATCAAGGACAGTGCGGGAAATTTCACAGAACTTCACTGCACGTACGATCCCGATACGAAGAGCGGAGCTCCGGCAGCCAATCGCAAGGTGAAGGGGACGATTCACTGGGTTTCAGCACCTCACGCGGTGAATGCTGAAGTGCGTCTGTATGATCGATTGTTCGTCAAGGAGGACCCGGACGAAGTTGCAGAGTCAGAGAACTTTCTCGTTAATCTCAATCCGGAATCGCTTAAGTCGCTCACCTGCTGCAAATTGGAGCCGATGCTGGTCAATGCAGAAGCCGGAGCGCGCTTCCAGTTCGAACGGGTGGGCTATTTTTGCGTTGATGCAAAGGACTCGAAACCAGGTGCGCCGGTGTTTAATCGTGTGGTGACACTGAAGGACACCTGGGCCAAGATTGAGCAAAAGGGGAAGACTGTTTGACTATTGCGCTGTCAACTGGGTAGAGATGGTAGTGATGTGATATCCGGCGGACTGGTGGATAGCGTTGAGCAGGCACACCGTGCTGCTGCACTCTTCAAGGCAAAGGATGTCCGGATCATCTTCCTCTACGTCTCGACGTACGCGCTCTCCTCGACGGTTCTTTCCGTGGTTCGCGACATGCATGTCCCGGTCGTCGTACTCAATCTCCAACCCGAGAAACGCATCGACTATGAGAGTGTTTCATCGTTCGGGCATCCCGTTTCACCCGATCACTGGAACACTGTCCGATCCTGCAGATCGGCAACACGAACAGCCGCTATAGGTCTGCAATCGGTGTACGGAGATTCATCAATGAGTGGAGCAGCGAAGGACCTGCGCATCATTGTGCGATAGGCGTGGGACACATCGCGTCAAAGCTTGGAAAGTTGGCGGAGATACTCGGTCTGGAATTCGTCCGGATTGGGTGAATGCCGGCCCAGCAGATCGTCTTCAGGTCTGTGTGGTGGCTTCTCTCTTTTTCACTCTTGAGAAGAATGTGTACATCGCGGGAATGACGAAGAGGGTGAGGACGAGGGAGAAGAAGAGGCCACCGATGACGACGATACCCATTGACACGCGGCTTTTGGCGCTCCCCCCCAACGCCAGTGCGATCGGCAAGGCACCGAGCATCGTAGCTAGGCTGGTCATCAAAATGGGCCGGAATCTCGCCGCCGCGGCGAACCGCGCAGCCTCCAGAAGGTTCTTCCCCTTTTCTTTCTGCTGATTTGCAAACTCCACGATCAGAATCCCGTTCTTCGTGACCAGACCGATGAGCATAATGATGCCGATCTCGCTGAAAATATTCAGCGTCTGGCCGAAGATCCAGAGAGAGAGGAGAGCTCCTGCCAGAGCAAGCGGGACGGTGAGCATGATCGTGAATGGATCCCTGAAGCTCTCAAACTGCGCGGCAAGAACAAGGTAGATCAGCACCAGAGCCAGGAGAAATGCGAACACGATGTTGGACGAACTCTCCGCATAGTCGCGTGAGGGACCCGAAAGTGCGGAGCGAAATGAATCATCCAACACGCTCTTCGCGATGCGGTCCATCTCGGCGATCCCATCACCCATAGTCTTGCCGGAGGCAAGTGCAGCACTCACGGTTGCTGCCTTGAAGCGGTTGAAGTGATACAGTTGCGGGGGAGCGCTCTCCTCTTTCATTGCCACCAGGTTGTCCATCTGTATCAGCTGGCCCTGGTTGTTTCTCACGTACAGCGATTTCAAATCAAGCGGTTCGTCGCGGTTTGCCCTGTCAACCTGACCGATCACCTGGTACTGGAATCCGTTCATTTCAAAGTAGGAGAAGCGCTGGCCACTGAATGCCAGCTGGAGCGTTAGGGCGATGTCCATGACGGACACCCCGAGGCTCCGTGCCCGGTCGCGGTCGATGCTCAGGTCGATCTGCGGTTTGTTGAATTTCAGGTTGACATCCGATGTTTGGAACACGCTGCTCCTGTTCACCTCATCGATGAACGTTGGAAGCGCCTGGCGAAGTTTTTCGAAATCCTGATTCAACACCACATACTGAATAGGCAGACCGGCGCGAGCACCGCCGCCGCTCGCAGAAATAGTCTGTTCCTGATTGACGAAGACACGTGCTTCGGTCATGCGTCGTGTCCTGGAGGCAAGGTAGTCCGCAATTTCCTGCTGGGAACGTTTTCGTTCAGACGGATCGGTGAGCATCATACGCACGCTTCCGGAATTCACCGACCCTCCTCCTCCTCCTCCCGGCGCGGTGACACTCATGCAGACGCGATGCTCCGGTATGGAGTCGGCAACAAGCACAGCCACCCGATCCATGAACGCATCGGTGTATTCAAACGACGCTCCTTCAGGGGTCGTGACATTCATACGGAGAAAACTCCGGTCATCAAGCGGCGCTAATTCTGATTGGAGTATTTTGCCAAACAGCAGGATAAAGAGAAGACAGAGCGCGATGACGCCGAATGCCCATTGCCGATGCTTCATGAACAAATTGAGGAGCAGCTCATAGTACCGGTTCATCCTTTCGAAATACGGCTCCGTCATTTCGTAGAAGCGGGAGTGTTTCTGTTTCTTGCGAATCATGCGGGCATTCAACATGGGCGTCAGGGACAGCGACACGAATGCTGAGATAAGGACCGCTCCGGCGATGATGATGCCGAATTCGCGGAACAGGCGGCCGACAAATCCCTCCAGGAAAATGATCGGAAGAAATACGGCGGCGAGCGTAATGGAGGTGGAGATGACTGCAAAGAAGATCTCCTTGGAGCCGGCAAATGCCGCCTCCATTGGTTGCATCCCCTGTTCGACCTTTTTGAAGATATTCTCCGTGACCACGATGCCATCGTCGACCACAAGGCCGGTGGCCAGCACGATCGCCAGCAACGTCAGGATGTTGATGGAGAACCCCATAACATACATAATGAAGAAGGCGCCGATAAGCGATACAGGAATATCGATGAGCGGCCGGAATGCGATGATCCAATCGCGGAAAAAGATCCAGATAATGAGGATGACAAGGAGAACGGCAAAGAAGATCGTTTCCTCGACTTCCGTGACGGATCGTCTAATAAAGCGGGTGTTATCGATCGCGAGATCCACTTTAAAATCTGCAGGCATGTCTTTCTTGATTTGCCCGAGGCGTTTGTAGAATTCGTCGGCGATTTCCACGTAGTTGCTGCCCGGTTGAGGGACAATCCATACCCCGACCATGGGCGTACCGTCCATCTTCAGCATGGTCTCTTCGTTTTCGGGGCCCAGGTTCGCGTAGCCGACATCTGCAAAGCGCACCGTATTCTTGCCGTCCGCTTTGACAATCAGATTATTGAATTCGTCGACGGTTTTGAGCCGGCCTTTTGTATTGACGATAAGTTCGGTCTGATTGCCGGAGATCTTGCCGGACGGCAGCTCCACATTTTCATTGTTCAGGGCGGTTTGCACATCAAGCGGCGTGAGTCCGTAGGCTGCAAGTTTGGCGGGATCCATCCAGAGACGCATTGAATAGCGTTTCTGCCCCATGATGGAGGTCGCGCTGACTCCGGGAATCGTTTGCAGTGTCTGGGCCAGAACGTTCTCGGCGAAGTCGCTTATCTCGAGCTGATTTTTCGTGTCGCTCGTGACGGTCAAAGAAAGAATGGCATCCGCATTGGCATCGGCCTTCGTCACGACCGGGGGCGCGTCGATGTCCTGAGGGAGGGAACGGAGGGCTCCGGAGACCTTGTCCCGTACGTCATTGGCGGCCGCTTCGAGGTTCGCATCGAGGTTGAACTCCACGGTGATGCTGCTCGATCCCTGGCTGCTCGTCGACGAGAGAATGCGCACTCCCTGGATGCCGTTCAGGGCCTTCTCGAGCGGCTCGGTGATCTGCGATTCCACCACGCCGGCATTGGCTCCTGCGTAGTTCGTACGGACGCTGATAATGGGAGGATCGATGGCAGGATATTCGCGGACACCGAGAAAGGTAACACTGATGATTCCAAACAGCACGATCACAAGCGACATGACGATCGCCAGGACCGGGCGTTTGATGCTTATGGAGGCAAGACTCATTGTTCCCGCACGCTCACGTTGACCGGCATACCCGGACGCAATTGCATGATGCCTGTCGTGATGATGGTGTCGCCGGCAGCAAGTCCACCGGTGATCTGTATGCTGGTCGATGTGCGGACACCGGTTTCTACGGGGATCGATCGTACCACACCGTCCTTTTTCGCCAGGACGGTTTGACCCTTGAGAACAGGAATGATCGCCTGCGTCGGAATCATCAATGCATCGGCAATGCGTTTCAGACGCAGTTCAATATGTACGAACGCCCCGGGGAATACCTTCTCGCCTTTATTATCGAACATTGCGCGCAGCTGGAGAGTACCCAGCTGCTGATCAATTTTTGGTTCGATCGCATAGAGTTTTCCCGTGAATTCCAGGCTCGTTTCTTCGCTCCGGAGAATCACGCGGTCACCAATGGCGACCTGGCCGGCATATTTCTCCGGTATGGAGAAATCCACTTTCATGGGGTTGATCTTCTGCACCGAAGCGATGCGTGTCGTCGGTGTAACGTATCCACCTTCGCTGACATACCGGAGGCCGACGATTCCGTCAAATGGCGCCCTCACCTCCCGCTTTCTGATGGACGCCAGGAGATTGTCTCGATCTGCTTTCAGCATGTCCAGCTGATTGAGGGCAATGTCGTACTGCTCCTTGCTGATTGAGTTCTTTTCGAAAAGATATCTCGCGCGCTTTTCCTGGTCAGCGGAAAGTTGAATCTGCAGTTCGGTTCTTCGCAGCTGTGCCTGCAGATCGTCGTCGTTGATCTTCACGAGCACGTCATTCTTCCTGACGTGTCCGCCCTCCTGGAAGGCAATCTTTTCGACGCGACCGGCCGCTTCGGGAGCCAGATCGACCGCCTCTGAGGCGAGGACGGTTCCGGAAGAGCGAATCGTATTGTCCAGAGCCTGGGATTGTACCACGATACCTTTTACGGTCATCGGTGACAGCGGTGCGGAGGGCCTTGGTGCGGCATCGCCGGTCTTTGATCCACAGGAGGAGAATATGAGAGGGCAGCAGAACGCTGACACCAAGAATGAAACACGAAGAAGAATGCGCATGATCCGACGGATTTTTTATAATATTGCCAAATTGCTCGCGAAAAGCAACGATGGCATCTTGTTTGCTATGTTCGTGTTGACTATTTTGTAGCGAACTTCAAGTCCACTATGACTCTCCCTGCAGGGCCACCGCAATGACCGGAAGACCATGGTTCTCGTACTTTGCCGCGTTCGTGTTTCTGCTCGCCGTGATTGCCAATCTGTATCTCTTTTTTTCGCGTGAATGGGAGTCGTCGTTTGCGCCGACCTCCTATGCGACGCTCTACTACCCGCTCGATGTTCCTACCATCCGGAAGTGGACGCTGCCAAGCCGGGATACGATTCAACTCCACCTCGCGTACACGCACGCTATCACTGAGTGGAAGATACTCACGGACGGTGGGAAACCCCAAGCGGGTTACGGGATGCAACCGGCGTTTCGCATTGATACGACGTTCAGTCAATTGCACACATACACACTCATCCCGGTACCCGAACACAACTGTCCCGCAATAGAGATAGGTATTCGATTCTATTCCAAAGAATTCTACGGATCCCTTGGGATGCAGCACGACGATGTCTACATCGTACGCGCGAATGTCCCCTGTGGAGAATTCGAGCAATACACAGTTGGCGATTGGGTGGATGACTACCGGTATGTGGGAGAGAAGGGGCTTGCGGATGCGGGGAGCATCCTCAGGGACGAAGTCGGAATCCACTATTCAGATCCGACGTTCACAAAGATGGAAAAATTGGTGCCGTATCTCCGCAAAAAGCTCAAGGGATCAGGCGGCGTTCCAAAGGACGATGAACGATGGATGAATCCGTGGCTGCTGTACAACGAAATGATCAGCGGAACCGGGAAAGGGTGGTGCACGCAAAACGCCCAGGTGTATGTTTTCTGGGCGAACCAGGCGGGTATTCCCACACGGTTCGTGTTCGGTGCAAGAACGCAGGACAACACCATCGTGTACACGGGACACGCATTTGCGGAGTCGTACATACGCGAGCAGAATCGGTGGGCATACGTGGATCTGTCTCAGGGGCAAATCTACATCACTAACAAGCAGGGTGAGGTGCTGAGTACTGCGGACCTTTTCCACCTGAACCAGCACAACGCCTTCGACAGCACTCTTGCCAGAATTTACGTGGATCAAACCTGGGAGAAGCTGCCCGGTGTGACGCGGACAGATACCGTCATGAGTGTACCTTTTCCCCTGTGCAACGCACTCGTACGGAGTGAATTCACGGCGCACTCGATATTCAAGTACAGGCGCCCGCCGAACGTTGAGGATGTGCGGGAAATTTATACCGGTTTCTTCAAGGACTGGACATTCCTCGCTGGCAACCTCGAGCGCTACCTCTTCAAACCTCAACTGGCATACTCATTCTACCCGACGGAAGGCGGGCAGACATACCTTCTGCGTCGTGCCTTGTTTCTGGGCCTGCTTGCGGCCTTTCTGCTCTGGATTGGAGCAGTGATGCTTGCGAGGGTGAAGAGGGGGCGCAAACGGTCTGTAGATGAGACTCACCTACCTGGGAGGTGAGTCTCGAAGTGAGTACGCCGGGAGCCGGTCCTTATTTTGTGCTTACGGGCTCCTTCTTCCGATGCCCGTTCGTTTTCCATACGAACAGCCCACGTTTCTGGTACGATGTATGAAGAGGGTGGTGTGAAAGATCACCAAGAGGAGTCTTGAGCGACTCCTTATAGAGCGCAATAATCTGGGGGTTCTCGTGCGACTTCCGGATTGTCTTGCCCAGATCTTCAGCATAGAGAGATTCCGCCCGCTTCTTCCTGATCTCCCACGTCGTCGGAATCGGCTGACCCCCGCCGCCCAGACATCCACCAGGACATGTCATTACCTCGATGAACGCATACGGCGATTCTCCGCGTTCAATCTGTTCCATCAACTTCCGTGCATTGCCCAGTGTATGGGCGACCGCCACCTTCAGCTTCTTCCCGTTCAGATCCACCTCGGCTTCCTTGATTCCGTCCATACCCCGCAGAGCGACGAAGTTGATGTCGGTCAGCGTCTTTCCGGTGACGACCTCGTACGCCGTTCTCAAAGCTGCTTCCATGACGCCGCCGGTCGCACCGAAGATGACAGCAGCTCCTGTAGACTCGCCCAGGGGATGATCGAATTCCTCGGCGGGAAGAGAGGCAAACTGGATGCCGGACTCCTTAAACATCCGGGAAAGTTCCCGGGTTGTCAGCACGTAGTCGACATCATAGAACGCATCATCAGCGGACCACGCGCGCTTTTCCTTCCAATGCTCGAATGCGCTCATCATCTCGGGCCGGCGTGCTTCGTACTTCTTCGCCGTGCAGGGCATCACCGAAACGACCACCATTTTGCGCGGATCGATGTTCAGTTTGGCGGCATAGTACGTTTTTGCCAGGGCACCGAACATCTGTTGTGGTGACTTGCATGTGGAGAGGTGAGCGAGCGCGTCGGGGAAGAAATGCTCGGCAAATTTGGTCCAACCGGGTGAGCAGGAAGTAATCATCGGCAGCGCACCCTTGTTGGTCAGACGCTGCACCAGTTCGTGTGCTTCCTCGACGATGGTCAGGTCTGCCGTGAACTGCGTATCAAAGACTTTCTTGAACCCAAGACGCCGCAATCCGGCGACCATCTGGCCCGTGACAAGACTTCCGGGTGCCATGCCCATGGCTTCGCCGATCCCGACGCGGATCGCCGGAGCGGTCTGCACTACGACGACTTTGTCAGGGTTCAAGAGCTCTTCGAACACTTCGTCGGTATCGTCCCGTTCGACGATGGCAGCAGTGGGGCAAACGAGTGCGCACTGGCCGCAGTTCGTGCACGCAACGTTGCCCAGGCCCTTCTCCATATACGTGGAGACTCTCGTCTTGATGCCACGGTTGGAAAGGCTGATGGCATGCACGGTCTGGACAGTGCCGCACACGGCGATACACCTGCCGCAAAGAATGCACTTGTTCGGATCCCTGACCAGCGAAAGTGACGTGGTATCCCACTCCATTTTCTTTTTGGTCTGGACAAACCGGTCGTGCATCACGCCGAGCTCGGCGGCGATTTCCTGCAGTTCGCAGTTCTGATTGCGCACGCACGAGAGGCACTCCTTCGGATGATTGGCGAGGAGAAGCTCGACATTCGTCTTTCTCGCATCTCTGATCCGGGCGGAATTCGTGATGATTTCGATGCCATCCCGTACGCACGCCGTGCAGGAGCGGACGAGGGATTTTGCACCCTTCACTTCCACCAGACAGACGCCGCATGACGCATTCTTTGCGACATCCTGGAGGAAGCATAACGTCGGTACGCTGATACCTGCGCGCTTACAGGCGTCAAGAATCGTCGCACCCGAGGGAACGCTGTACTCGCTCCCATTGATTCGTACACTAACCATTTTGCTGTCCATGGGAGTCTCTCAGTTTTCCTGTTCTTCTTGGCATTTGACATCGCAACGCAAGCAACGTTCCGCTTCCTGGATTGCCTCCTGGCCGGAGTATCCGGCAAGGACTTCCTGGAAGCTTGCGATACGCTCCTTTACCGGCAGTTTTTTCGGGTCGATTCTCTTCAAGACATCCGGTTCCATCAACACTTCATCTTTGTACTTGAAGTCTCTGAACAGACGATGGAACCTCTTTTCTTTCATGAGGTGGAAATCGATGGCTTCGGCGGCGCCGCGGGCTGTTCCCATGGCTTCGGAGACGGTTGCGGGTCCGGTCACCGCATCCCCTCCGGCCCAGACCTTTGCGACGTTTGTCTGATAGTGAGGTAGATGCGCTCTGATTGCGCCATTTTTCCGCAGCTCGAGTCCAATTTCCTTGCCGGGTTCGAAATCAACCTTCTCCCCCACGGCCAGAATGACCGTACTGCATTCCACAATGGCGGTCTCGTCGGTTTCGACAGGCTTCTTTCTTCCCGAGTTGTCCAGGCCGTCAAACTTCATTTTGCGGACCTCAAGACCCGTGACTTTGCCTTTCAGATCACCGATGATCCGATGGGGGGCCGACATGAACATGAACCTGATGCTCTCGTCCATGGCATCTTTGATTTCATGTTCGTTCGCCGGCATCTCATCCCTGTCACGGCGATAGACAACAGTGACATCAGCGCCGAGGCGGAGGCACGAGCGTGCCGCATCGATAGCGACGTTGCCCGCGCCGACCACGACCACTTTCTTGCCAAGGGAGAGTTTCTTGCCAAGAGCGAATTCCTCAAGAAATTCGTATCCCTGCAACACCCCCTTGAGATTGCGGCCGGGAATATCGAGCTCAACATCCTTTTGTGCACCCACCGCTATGAATATCGCATCGTTCGTTTTCTGCAGTGCTTTGAACGAAATATCCCTGCCTATGCGCGTGCTGAACACGAATTTGACACCGAGCCTCTTGAACAGCTCAAGCTCTTTATTCAAACCATCCTTCGGAAGGCGGTACGCCGGGATACCGAACTGCAATATCCCTCCCGCCTTTGGGTGGCTGTCGTACACGGCCACGGTATGGCCGAGTCGTACCAGGTAATATGCAGCCGTGAGCCCTGCAGGTCCCGCGCCGATGATCGCGATCTTCTTCCCGGTAGGGGAGAGTTTTTCACGGACCAACCTCTGATAGATTTCTTTTTCCTTGCCCATCTTGTACATCGTGTCGGCGAGGTAGCGGTGGATTTCTCCCTGGGACACCGGGTCGTCGACCATATCCCTGCGACAACGCATCTGGCAGTGGAAGTAGCAGATCCTGCCGACGGTTCCGGGCAACGGGTTATCTCGCAGGGTGAGTTCAAATGCCTCCTCGATGCGCTGTTCCTTAAGGAGCTGCAAGTACCCCGGGATATTCATGTGCAACGGACAGCTGTTTTCGCACAACGCCATGAAGAGATTCTCACACACGCCGGCCTTGCACCGCTTCTGAATGATATGTTTCTCATATTCATCGCGGAAATAGCGCAATGTAGAGAGGACCGGGTTGGCACTGGTTTGCCCTAACCCGCAGAGCGAGGCATCTCTGATGACGTACGACAACCGTTCCAGGGTGTCAAGATCATCCATGGTCGCTTCACCGCGCGTGATCTTGTTCAGCAGTGCGAGTGCCTGCGCCAGACCCTCCCGGCACGGCGTGCATTTCCCGCAGGATTCGGCGTAGGTGACCTCGACGAAATACCGCGCAACGTCAACCATGCAGTTGTCCTGATCCATGACGACCATGCCTCCCGAGCCCATGATCGTTCCGAGCTTTGTGAGCGACTCATAATCCACAGGCGTATTGAAGTGCTCGACCGGGACGCATCCGCCGGAAGGACCTCCGGTCTGGACGGCGCGGATTTTCTTCTTGTTACCCGTTCCTTCGCCCATCTGATAGACAATGTTTGCGAGCGGCGTACCCAGAGGAAGTTCGACAAGTCCGGTGTTCTTTGCCTTGCCGACCAGCGAGAAGACTTTCGTGCCCGTGCTCGTCGGTGTGCCGAATTTGGCAAACTCATCGCCGCCGATGGTGACGATGACCGGGACGTTGGTCCATGTTTCGACATTGTTGATATTTGTAGGTTTGCCCCACAGACCCTTCTGTGCGGGGTATGGTGGCCGCGGCAGGGGCCGGCCGGCCCGCCCTTCGATTGATGCGATCAGTGCTGTCTCCTCACCGCACACAAATGCACCAGCGCCTTCAACGTAGGTCAGGTCGAAGCTGAATGACGAACCGAATATATTCTTGCCTAGAATGCCCAATTCCCTCGCGTCGGCGACGGCCTTCTTGAACCTCTCAACGGCCAGAGGATACTCCGCACGCACGTACATGATGCCCTCGGATGAGCCCATGACGTAGGCACCGATCATCATTCCTTCAATCAATGCGTGGGGATCGCTCTCGATCTCGTTGCGGTTCATGTATGCACCGGGATCGCCCTCATCGGCATTGCAGATGATGTATTTCTTGTCCGTCTGGACATTCTTCATCATTTCCCATTTGACTGCTGTCGGGAACCCCGCTCCACCGCGCCCGCGGAGCTTTGATTTCTTGATTTCATCAAGCACACTGTCCGGAGTCATCTGCGTGATCGCTTTGAGCAGCGCACTGTATCCACCCACAGCAATGTATTCTTCAATATCTTCCGGATCGATCAGCCCGGCCTCGCGCAGTACAATCTTCTTCTGTCCCTTGAAGAAAGGTATATCGTGCCAGACCGGAACACTGCCCAGCCCCGTGCCAAAGATCGCTTTTGAGGTGAAAAAGTCCCAGTGCTCGATCTTGCATAACGCCTTCTTCAACGGAATCATCCCACGCGAAATGCCGTCAATGATTCCTTCCGCATCTTTCGGAGTGACTTTATGCAGGATGACGAGAGGCTGTCCCGGGATGTAACAATTCACAAGCGTCTCTTCGGAGCAGAAGCCAAAACACCCTGCGCGATTCAGGTGGATGTTCATCCGTTTGGCTTTGATGACTTTCCGCAAGGCTTCGAAGACCTCATTCGCTCCGTTGCCTATGCCACATGTACCGGCGCCGACCGATATCTTTGGAACTTCGGGAAGGAATTTTGCCGTACCGAGTTGGCGGATTTTCTCCAGTGAAGAAGCATCACGTACCTTCATGATGTGATCCTCCTCTTAGAGAATTTTTTCAGAAGCTTCTGCAGCGTTGCCGTGGTGACATTGCTGTGAATAACACCATCAATGGCGACGACCGGTGCAAGCGCACACTGACCAAAGCACGCCACTGTGGAAATGGTGTACTCATTGTCCGGCGTTGTGTAGAATGCTTCACCGTCTTCCAGTGCTTTCCCGCATCCAAGAATGAGGCCGATATCCTCAAGAAGGGCTTTCGATCCCTTGGTGTGGCAGGCGGTTCCCCTGCACACCGTGATCTTGTGCTTTCCCTGGGGTTTGAGATTGAAGAACGAGTAAAAGGTCACAACATTGTAGACTCTGGAGAGAGGAACGCCGGTTCTGAGGGCAACGTGATTGAGCGCCTCCTCGGAAAGGAACTGGGCCTCGTTCAGGAGTTGTGTCTCCTCGAGAATTCCGAGCAACTCTCCGTGTTTGCCCCGGTGTTTGGTGATGACTCCATCGATTTCCTGAAGTTCCTTCGATAACGTCTCTGTTCCATCCATACCTGCTCCTGTTCGAGATGTACTGTAACTGATGAGGTATCAAGCGTTTTGTAGGCGTAGTGGTGGTGACGAACCATGGGCTTGCGCCCAGGCAGCCGGGAAGGTAAGGGGACGGATCACGAGCGGCTCACTGCCGTTCGCAATCAGGGGATACCAACGATGTCAAGTGCAAAAAGAGACTCCTGCAGAGAGCGCAGGGGAGAAACGGCATGCCGGTAACACTACCACGATTTCTGACGATTCAAAGAACGGAAAGCCATATATTGTATTGAATATTGATACAATTATACCGATATAAATATACCGATATATTTTTATCAATTCAAGGAATAAAGTGATGAGAAACGGAAAAATCAAGGCGCCCGCGCCGGTGATCCGGCGCCTTTCCAACTATCACCATCTCTTGTTGGGTTTGAGGCAACGCCAGGTCCAGAGCGTCTCCAGCACGACACTTGCCGAGATCCTTGAATACAAGCCAATACAGGTTAGGAAGGATTTGCAGTTGGCCGGACTCGTCGGGAGGCCGAGAACGGGCTTCCGTATCGACGAAATGGAAGAGGCCATCAGTAGATTCATGGGGTGGTCATTGGACTGTCAGGCAGTGCTGTTCGGCGTCGGCAATTTGGGGAGTGCGCTTTTGAACTACCCCTGGCGTGAAGAATATGGACTGAGATTCATCGCCGCGTTTGAAAGTGAAGAGGAGCGCTCGAATATTTTGATCAACAATATCCCGGTCCATCACATCAGCCACTTTCCGACATTTGCAGAAGAACATCCCATAGACATTGGCGTCATCGCTGTACCGGCAGAGGGAGCGCAAGCCGTGGCGGAGATAATGGTGGAGAATGGCATTCGCGGCATCTGGAATTTTTCCCACACGCACTTGAAGATCACGGGCAACGCAACCATAGAGAACGCGCTCTTCACACAAAGTCTCGCCGTCCTCACTCGCCGGCTGGTGGAGTCACGAACGCAGAATTCCGGCACTTCAATATGAGTTGCCGTATTGGGTGTACGATCGTTGTGTTGTGCGCTTGCGCGTCCGCTGCCATTGCGCAGCATCTGCCACTTTCAGGCAAGGTGATCGATGGTGCAACGGGTCAACCGGTATATCATGCGATTGTCACTCTGGTTGAAACGGGGCACAAGACCATCACTGATGAACGGGGGGACTTCCGACTCGACCCCATTGCGTCGGGCCGGTACACGCTCAGCATCCATCATGTCGCATATGCATCCGTCGAACGCGCAATCTCGTCGGTTCCCATCACTGAAAGCCTCCTCATTGCGCTGGAGCCGGCGGTCCTGCCGACGGATGAGGTGGTAGTGCGGTGTACACGCACTCCCTCGTCATTAAGGGCCACTCCTTATCCACTCAATGTTGAACTTCATGACGCAATCCTTCGATCACCTGTTGTGACCCTGGCAGATGCGCTGCAACGGGTGCCGGGGCTCGCGCTTGTGCGCGATGGCTCCTGGGAGACCGCTATTGCCATCCGCGGATTGAGCCGCTCGAATGTCGTCACCGTGGTGGATGATGCACGGATCGAAACCGCCAATGATATTGCGGGGGCACTCTCCCTCATTAACATGCACGACCTTGAAAGGGTAGAAGTGGTGAAATCTCCGGCATCGGCGCAACACGGCACCGGCGCGATCGGTGGTGTGGTGCAGCTGGTCTCCAGACGGCCGTCGTTCACCGATCTGTTTCAGATGAGCGGGGAATTCACGAGCGACCTTTCGAGCGTTGATCGAGGATTCGCACAGTATGCGGCCCTGGAAGCCACTGACAACAGCATTGCCCTCCGGCTGAGTGGGGGATTTCGGCAAGCAGGGGATACGCGAACGCCCGAAGGTGACCTGGCGAATTCGCAGATTCACGATTTCAGCGTTTCGGGTTCACTTGGGATCGCTGTGGGCGGCGGACATTCGGCACTCCTGACGTACCAGCGTGTGCAAGCCACCAACACGGGCATTCCCGGCGGTGCCCCTTTTGCCGCATCTTCAATCGCACAATACACTCTTGCCCGTCGCGAGCTCTTCGGGGTGGAGTACCGCATGCCGAATCTTTCGTCGCTCGTTCCGCTTCTCACTCTCCGGGTGCAGCGACAGGAAATCGCGCGCAACGTTGAGATCAGGAACATGAACTTCACGACAGTGACGCCGCACGCCGTTCACACGACCGTGAGTGCGCAGGCCGAAGCCCGCCTCACGCCGCTTCCGGATCTCCTGATCACGACAGGTGTTGAGGGCTGGCAACGAGAGCTGGACAGCAAACGTGAACGGCAGAGCGGCAGCGACATCACCGGTGAACGGCCGGTACCGTTTTCGCGCTACGGGAGTGCAGGGGTGTTTGTTCACAACGAATGGATTGCCATTCCTGGTCGACTGACGGCAACGTGCGGGGCACGGTACGATTGGATTCGTGTCACCAACGACGAAGCGATGAATCCCGAGTACATTATTACCGGCGGGGTGGTGAATACCAAGCCGTGGAGTCAACGTCTGTTATGGAGCAGCGGCTCGGAGAATGACGGGTCCTGGAGTGCCCATGCAGGATTGCGGTACACGGTGACATCCGGCCTTGACATCACAGGTCTTCTCTCTGCAGCATATCGCTCGCCGTCTCTCGAGGAACGTTTTGAGTTCATTGACCTGGGCAGCGTCGTTTACGTGGGAAATCCGGACCTGCGCTCCGAAAGAAGTTCGTGCGTCAATGCCGGTATCCGGGTCCAGTCGGAAGGAGTAAAAATCCGGGGAGATGTCTTTCTGAACTCCATGTCAAACCTTGTCAGCCAGATGCCCGGTCTGTACGAAGGGCGCAATGCGTTTTTCAGGACGAACATCGGCAGTGCCCGGTTGTACGGCTGGGAACTTGAGATTGAGCGGGCGCTCACGGGATGGAGTGCGATCGAGATGTCTATCGCCTACGTGCGGGGGGAAGATAGGTACAACAACACTGCTTTGCCCCAGGTCCCGCCGGTAGGAGGGCAAGTGGCATTGAAGGGAGTCATCGACAAATGGGGGACCGCGACGATCAGCGTACCCTGGGCGGGCACGCAAGGGAATCCCGGGGCCGGTGAAGTTCGTACGCCGGGCTATGCAATTCTCAATGCCGGATTCTCGAGCATTCCCTGGACGTTTGGCTGGATGAACGTCTCAGTGCGTGCCGAAGTGCGTAACATCTTTGACGAGGTCTTCAGGAANNTAAGCTTCTAGCAAGGGAGTTGGGAAGCACATATGGTCTGGTTCATTCTGGCGTCCTGTTCCGCATTACTGTCTGCTGCCGCAGCCATCATCCAGAAGAAGGTTCTTCTGCGGGCGCATGCCCTGGAGTTTTCCTTCCTGGTCTCGCTCATTATCATGGTGCTCTCGATGTACGTGCCACTCACCATGGACATCACGGCGATTCCACAATCGACGCTTCTGATCATTCTTGGGAAGAGTGTGTTGGGAGGCCTGGCATTCCTCCTGGTGATGATGGCGTTGGAACGGAATCAGATCAGCAGCGTTTTGCCGCTCCTCGGATTGACGCCTGCGGTTACCGCTTGTGTGTCCTTTTTGGCTACGGGAGAAGTTCTGACGGGATGGGAATGGATCGGTATCGGGTTGGTGGTCGCCGGGACGTACTTGCTGGAACGAAGGCCCGCGGGAAATTCCTTTTCGTTCCTCTCAGTACCGCGTCTTCCCACCAGCCACTACTATATAATAGGAGCGCTTGGTCTTTTCGCCGTCTCTTCTGTGGCTGACAAGTTGCTTGTGACAGGGTATAAAACTGATCCTCGAGTCGTCCTTGTCTATCAACACATCGTGTATTGCGTCATCTTTGGTGTGCTTCTCCGGGTTCGCAGGATTCCGGCACGGTTGGTGCTTCAGAAGGGGCGGGAACACCTGCCGTTTCTTGTGGCGATAAGTGCCTTGACGATCGCCTACCGTTTCACACAACTCGAAGCAACAAAGGATGCACCCGTTGCCCTCGTTCTCGCGGTCAAGCGCACGTCGATTCTCTATGCGTCTCTTCTGGGGGGAAAACTCTTCTCTGATGACCGGCTTGGAGTGAAAGTCGCCGGCGCTTCACTCATCGTAGCTTCGGGCTTCGTCATACTACGCAACGTGTCTTAGTCGCGACACGCAGATGAAATGGCCGATATCCCTCCTCATGAATGCCTTTATTTGACCAGGAGCATCGTCCGCGTCTGCGCGTATCGGCCAGCGGATAGCCTGTAGACGTACATGCCACTTGACAATCCCCACGCGGAGAAGGGAACATTGTATGTGCCTGGCTCTTTGGGCTCGTCTACGAGCACTGCCACCTCGCGGCCTAGCAGATCGTAGACGGAGAGCTTCACGTGGAGGGTTCCGGTGATCTGATCGCGGGTCTCGGGTTCCGGGTTCCGGGGGTCCAACCCCGGGTTCTGGGTCCCGGGTTCCGGGTTCAGCAACCCGTTACCCGGTGAGCGGAACCCGATGGTGGTAACCGGATTGAACGGATTGGGAAAATTCTGCTCGAGCGCAAACGTCGCCGGACGTTCCTGTCCAGCGGGAACATTTGTTGACCCGGAGATGCCCAGCTCATCGGCAATACCTCGAAGAATGGCATTCGCCGTGGAATCAAAGGCATGCGCCGATGCGTCATTCATGTCCTCGTACGTGAGCGCAAGAACGCTTTCTCCACAATTCTTCCAGAACCAACTCTCGGGATAGACCTGCGACGGTGCACTTGTCCACGACGCAAAAAAGTCGTATGGCCGGATTCCTCCGGGGAAGTAGCTTCGCACGGCGTTGATGAACCGCTGTTCAACTGCGGCGTAGCCCGCTGTGGTGCCCGTTGCGGTATGGTACACGAAGTAGCGATCCGTTCCGTACGCCGAGTGCATATTGAGGGCTATACGGATAGGGTTGGGCAGTGACATAAGGTTCACAAACATGGCGCGCAGCGTCTGCACCTCCGGCTCCCCGGGGACTGCCGTCCAATTGCTCTCGATGTCGATATTGTCGGCATTTTCTCTGGCACGTTGAAGCTCCACACCATCGGGGTTGATCATCGGGAGAATGTTGAAAACGCACCCGCTCCGAAGTTGTCGCGCCATCTGCGATGTGCCCAGCAACTGCGCGATGATTTGGTTCGTCACCCATGTTCCCTGAACTTCGTTGGGATGCGTGCGTGCGTGAATCCAGACCCGTTTCCGCGGGAGAGCGGTTGTTGCCGTGTCCTGTATGGTCAACAGATACAGGGTTCTGTTCTGCACACTCGCCCCGACGGAATCTACGTGACCAAATGGGCTTGCAGACCACCGCGCGATGTCGATCCGCAGGGTATCGTAACCATACCCCCAGTTCAGCGAGGCCGCAAGGCGATATGCGGGTGATGTTGTATCGGGAAGACCGCACGGATCACCGTCGCGCGGAGAGGGGAACGGCCATGCAGGCCGGCTGTGCAGAGTTGGGTAACAAGTGCCAGGACGATGATCACGAACAGAGTGTCACATGAACCGGCGCGGGATACGTGGGGGGGCTTTGTCATGAGCATACTATCGCAACATGGACCGCGATTCGCAATGACAGATGACTCACTGCTTCCCCACGGCACTCAGGATGAAATCCACGATGAGTAGTCATCAATTCATGTTTGGCCGAATTCAACGAAGATCCTGGGGGCCTTTTTTGTCTTCACCGGTTCCGGTCGACCGCACCCAAGGAGCAGAAGGGAAAGGAGAAGCGCGGAAACGATAGAGGTGATCTTCATGTAGAGAACCTCTCATAGGAATGGAGTGATGATACGAAGGGGAAAAGAAAAATGAAAGAAGTGGGACTTACCTTTCGAGATTTGTTTGCGCAGTTGACAGGAAGCGCGGTTGTCGTCGAGCTTTCGTAGCTTGCTCGTACGCATATGCAAGCCTGATGAGCAACGATTCACTCCAGGCCCGTCCAAAGAACGAGATCCCAACGGGCATTCCGAATATAGACCCTGCCGGGACCGTGATGCTGGGGTAACCTGCGACCGCGGCTGCGGTTGAACTTCCCCCGATGTAATGATCGCCTGTAATGAGATCCGTAACCCAACCGGGACTGTCGGTCGGAGCGACCAGCGCATCAAGCTTGTACTTGTCCATCACCGCGTCGATGCCTTCCTTGCGCGCAAGTTGGTGATTCTTTTTCAACGCATTGAGGTACTCTTTGTTGCTCAGCGGACCCTTGGCCTCCGCCTTCAGAAATGTCTCCTGTCCGAAGAAAGGCATCTCTGTTGTTACATGATGCTCGTTATACTCGATGATCTCCTTCAGCGAATGGACGGGGGCATCCGGCCCGAGACGGGCCAGGTATTTATTGAGATCCGCCTTGAGTTCATAGTGAAGGACGATAGTCTCCGAATCGTCGAACTTCCCAATGGTTGTGATATCCGCCGGATCGATAAGAATGGCGCCCTGTGCTGTGAGAGCGTCGAGTGCCCCCTTCATGATCTCATCGACCGCCGGCAGGAAGCCGAAGTATTTGCGCACAACGCCGATGCGTACTCCCTTGAGGCGGTCCGCATCGAGCTGTCGCACGTAATCAACAGGTGTTCGGTGGCTCCTGGATGTTGCGGGATCGTTCTCGTCAATGCCCGTGAGCGCCCCCAGGAGGATTGCGGCATCACGAACGGTACGCGCCATCGGGCCGGCCGTATCTTGCGAGTGTGATATCGGGATCACACCCGTGCGGCTCACCAATCCGACTGTCGGTTTGAGCCCCACGATGCCGTTGATCGACGAAGGGCTGACGATAGAACCGTCGGTTTCGGTACCCACTGCTGCAGCACAGAGATTTGACGCCACCGCTGCAGCCGAGCCAGAGCTGGATCCTGAGGTGTTGCGGTCGAGGGCATAGGGATTCTTTGTTAATCCACCGCGTCCGCTCCATCCGCTGGTGGAGTGATTTGAGCGGATGTTCGCCCACTCGCTGAGATTGGTCTTTCCCAGGATGACGGCACCGGCCCGGCGGAGCTGTTGTACGAGAAACGCGTCTACAGGGGGTCGCGCCCCAACCATGGCCAGTGAACCGGCGGTGGTGGCCATACGATCGGCCGTGTCGATGTTGTCTTTAATCAGGATGGGGATGCCATGAAGTGGCCCGCGCGGCCCCTTTTCTTTTCTCTCTTTATCAAGTGCATCAGCGATCGCCAGTGCCTCCGGGTTCAGTTCGATCACGCTGTGCAACGCAGGTCCCTGACGATCTACAGATCCAATGCGAGCGAGATACATCTCTGTGATCGATCGAGAGGTGTACGTGCCTGATGTCATCTTCTCTGCGAGATCGCTTATCGTGATCTCATCAAGCTCTCCGGGTTGGATATCGGCAGAGCGGAGGGGAGCGTCAGGGGGCTTTTCTGCCATCGTCAGCGTGGGAAATGCCGCAGCAACTGCTGCTCCTGTCAGGCTCTTGTGTAAAAACCCCCGACGGCTCAAGTGGTTAGCACTCACGATCCGGTCCTCCATGTTGTCTTGCGTGCTTGAAAAGGAGTGGGCGCGATCCAATCACTTCTTTAAAACCTTGACTGCCACATAGGAATGATTTTTGGGAGATCTGTACACTCTTTGTGTTGTTTTCTGGAAGTCTTGTTTTTCGCCGCAAAGATGTCCAGAAACTTCCCTTCCCCGGAACTGATCTGCGGTCGGTCTCTGGGCTAGCGAAGCCCAGGGGCCTGAATGCTCGAGTGTGTTGGGAAAGACGTCGATCAGTTTGACAATCCAATCTGCGTCGGTTCCTGTTGTGGTGCCTCGATATACGAAGAGAGTACGACTCACGAATGCACCTTCTTCTGATCTCATGAACATTGGAAGAGTGGACCGAACAAGGTACACTGAGGGAGCCCAAGAATCAATCGCAGGGCAGAGGTGCATGGGTGGGGTGTGTGACACCCCTTATCAATTCCTTGTATTATTATCAAAGTGATAAAGCC
>PMMO01000239.1 GCA_003162215.1 Ignavibacteriota bacterium | reverse complement strand
ATACAAACGAAACGTTCCGAGGTGTATCCCGAGGTTGAAACCTTGGAAGGTCAATGATAGGGACGCTATCGGGTAGGCACCTAACGCCGCACACAAAGCGCCTCAGCTTGGGTAAATTGCTGATTACATTCGAAATCCTGGTGGTGGTGGTCACGCCTCTCCTATTTCTGTACCTAAAGGGAAATTGGCCGTTACGTACTACCGTCCCCTGCCTTTTGAGCATACCTATTCTGTGGTATCTGTCCTACTCGCCGTTTCACGAGTTGAGCCATGCTGCCGCAACATATTTGGTTGGCGGCCAGGTCGTTTACATGAAGCTCATTCCAAGCTTCTGGCTTGGCGAGTTCGGACGCGCGTGGATCACCCCCGTCGGAATTACACAAAGTTGGCAGCGCCTCATCATGACGGCCTCCCCGTACGTACTGGATGTTGTGTGTCTTGCCGTAGTCATACCTTTTCTGCGGAGAGGTTTTTCCAAGAATGCTTTTCTTGTTGGTCTCGTTTTCATGCTTCTGTGTCTCAGGCCCGCATTTGACTTCGTGTGTGAGCCTATCGCATTTCTCTCCGGCGATAGAGGCGACCTGTACCACATAGAGGAAACTATCGGAAGCTTCATGCTATGGTCGTTCTTGTTGTTCTCGATCGGACTATCGGTGTTGTCCATCTTGACTATCTTGAGGCGCTTTATTGGATTTCCGGAGACCTTGTCAGGTAAGGCGAGTACATGATCAAGAATACGTAACACCCGGAGGCAAACACGCGTATGAATTTGGGCATCATCATGATCACAGTTTCCATCCTTTGGATAGGATCGGAAATCATCTTAGCCCGAACGAAACACTCTCGACCAACGGACGCGCGATTTGACAAATCTTCGCTCCGTATTTTGTGGGTCACCATTTCTATCGCTGTTAATGTTGGCATCCTTCTCAGCTTTCAGCATATTGGATACTTTGGAAATGGATCTCGAATCTTTCCAATTGCCGGTCTCATTCTCATTGTCTGTGGCTTGCTCGTTCGTTGGCTTGCCATCTTTTCTCTGAAGCATCAATTCACAGTGGACGTGTCGATCACCAAAGATCATCGCATACTCAGGAAGGGAGTCTATCGCTTTGTACGCCATCCAGCATACGCGGGCAGTCTGCTTTCCTTCCTTGGGCTTGGACTATTCTTCGGCAACTATCTCAGCATACTCATGATCTTTGTCCCGATATGTTCGGCTTTTCTCTACAGGATCCATATTGAAGAGAAAGCCCTCATTCGGGCTTTCGGTGACGAGTACCTCAACTATCGTAGGTCGACCAAGCGGCTGATCCCTGGCATCTTTTGAAAAGGAGGCACGATGGGTGTGCTCCTGTGGCTATCCGCCGCCTATCCAAGTTGGCGGAACTCAAAAAACAAAGAGACAAGATCATGAAAACCAATCCTCTGAAACAATTGGAAACACTCGGGCAGTCCATCTGGCTGGACTATATCCGGCGCGATCTCATCGCCAGCGGCCAACTTCGGCGTCTGATTGAGGAGGATGGACTGCGGGGGATGACCTCGAATCCATCTATCTTCGAGAAGGCGATCGGGGATAGCCACGATTACGATGCGGACATTCAGGCAATGGTCCGTGAGGGAAAAGGCACCAAAGCAATCTATGAGGCGCTCAGCCAGCACGACGTGCAGAGCGCCGCTGACGAATTCCGGAATCTCTACGACAGGACTGACGGCANNTGCTCTTTGGATTGCCTCGTTATCGGCAAGTGGTGGAAGCTTACATCGCCGGCATCGAAGCGCGTGCGGTCCAAGGGAAGCCGGTGAAACATGTGGCCTCGGTGGCAAGTTTCTTTGTAAGCCGTATTGATGCGCTGGTGGATCCGCTNNCACCAAGAACCCGGACTACAGTGCTGTGAAATACGTCGAGGCCCTCATCGGACCGGACACGGTCAACACTACCCCGATCGAAACTCTCGATGCCTATCGCGACCACGGAGAGCCGAAAGCCCGGCTCGAACAAGATGTCAAGGAAGCCCGCTTGGTGTTGGAGCGACTGCCGGAACNNGTCGAGAAATTCAACAAGCCGTTCGACAAGCTGATGGAGATCTTGGCGCAGAGGTCGCACCGGCCTTAAATTTGTGCCGCAACGATCGAGATCTTCCCCGCTCATGGAGGGTAAGAACATGGGGGATTTCTTATTTTGTCGCTGAGCGCCTCGACATATCGGGAACGGATCTCTATGTTGGTTTCACTCTGGCATTCGATCCACAGAAGAATGGCCAGTACACAGAGGCATTGCTCATGAGTCCATCTCGCGGTTCAAAAGCGGGGAGGAAACGCCATCAGGCCGCTGCGTTGAAAAAGCGGAGGGTGGTCTATGGACTTGTTGCCGGTGCTGCAGTGATTGTTCTGGGAGTAGTCCTTGTTGCGCCTTTACGTTTCGGCAGTGCTCCGGCACCACATCATGATGCGGTTGCACATCCCGGTTCATCCGGCAACGATGTGTCCCGGTATCAGCCGACAGAGCTGTGGCTCCAGCGGGCGTACCGAGTCGACCGGCTCTTTCATCAAGTTTACACGCCCGGTTGGGAGGGGGCCTATGGGGCACTGGGCGATGCCTACCTTTTTGCTGCGACAAATGACTCGGCCCTTCTCCTTTTCCACATTGTAGAGCATCCGCTCACACGGCTGTACAATGGGTACTGGCTGGATGACCGTGCCTGGGCCTGTCTTGCCGAACTCACCTGGTGGGAGCTCACCGGCAAGACGAACATGCGGTTGGTCACCGATGCCGCACAGCGGTACACCGAAGCACGTGCTGCGGGAATGCTCTCAAACCACGAGGGCTATTGGACATGGTATAACTATCCACCGACTGCGCATGTGAAAGACCCGATATTCACAAACACTAACATGAACGAAATGGTCAACGTTGCATGTCGCCTCTATGATGCGACTCGCGATGAGCAGTTCCTGAAGGATGCCTTGCTCGTGTGGAATGGAGATGCTGCCACGCCGGGCATCGAGAAGAAGTTGTATCTGGGGAATGGTCACTGGAAGGGGAGGGAGGGTCGGGCGGCGTTCGGCAAAGAACTCCCATGGGGCGGAACGGGGTATTGTTCGATCGGCGCATCACTCTATCGCACGACAAAAGATCCCAAGTACAAGAAGATTGTCGTTGAAACAGTGAGGAGGATGCTGGACCCGAGCACTGGGTGGGTTGACCCTGTTGATTTCTTTCAAATCCACATGGATGGCAATGGTGCATTCGTCCATTTTCTCATGGACGCTTATTCGATAGCACCTGCCGAATTGCCCGATATTCCAGACAAGGTTGGGAGAATGCTCGAGCATGTGTGGACGAACCATCACGGTGCTGCAAGAGTTGTACTACACCGCGAACGGGATAACGGGATTCGCAATGGTTGGAATCCGGAGGGAGGAGAAGATGGGTATGGTGTCAATGAGGTCGGGACCGTCCATGCGCAAGGTGAAGCGGTCAGGGCATTTGGTGTCTTCGCGTACTTCAAGAGTGCCGCCGGGGTCAATGCCGTGGCATCGATTAAAGTGAAATAGTGCTCAAAAGTGACAGCGTCGTGTTCCATACAACATTCACCCATGCCAAAAATACCACCACCTGGCAGTGGTTGATGGATAATGAGGAGGGTGGAAAACTTCAACCCGGACCCAAATACGATGCCGAACCAATCATATGAGAAACTCCAGATCCGTCCCGCGACTCCTGCTGACGGTGCTTCGCTCGCCCGGATCTACAACTACTATGTAACGACGACAGTAGTGACATTCGAGGAAGATCCGATCGCGCCGTCGGAGATGGCTCGTCGTGTGGAGGATGTTGGTTCTGCATCATTACCCTGGCTGCTCGCTGAGCAGGCCGGGAATGTCCTTGGGTACGCGTACGCAAGCAAGTGGAAGGGACGCTGCGCTTACCGGTTCTCCGTGGAAACCACGGTCTACTTGGATCCACTTCACATGCGCCGCGGGCTTGGATCTCTGCTCTACAATAGCCTTCTGCCGATTCTCAAGGTCGGCGGTATTCATGCCGCAATAGGTGGGATTGCGCTACCCAACGAGGGGAGCGTTGCCCTTCATGAGAAGTTCGGTTTTCAGAAGGTGGCACACTTCAAAGAAGTGGGATTCAAGTTTGGCAAATGGATCGATGTCGGATATTGGCAACGGATACTTTAGGTCGTCGAGCAAGGCGTTTCCACAGCGTCGATTTTCGGAGCAAGGTTCGACATGCACTTGGAAACCATGAACAAATTCGAGTTTCTCCTGGGAAACTGGAATTTGGAATATCGAATACCCAGGAGCACCTTTGGTGAAGCCGGGACTGACTCAGGGACTGGGTCGTTCAGAAGAGCGCTGAATGACAAATACGTCTTCTTTGATTACTCGACAAAAGCAGGTTCCGGGGCACACGCCATTTTTGCCTGGGATGACAAGGTGAAGGTGTACAGATTCTGGTGGTTCGAGAATTCCGGCAATTTCTCGACAGCAACCTGCAATTTCATCGACGATGAAACCCTGGCTATGAACTGGCACGACAGTTTGCTTGTGCAGACTTTTTCGAAAGATGGTTCGGATAGGGTCATCTTGAGAATGCAAAATCCCACAGCTCGGGGGGGGTATGAGTTGGTATTGGAAGTGATACTCACGAGAAAAGAGTAGGACCTCTGTTCCAATCTACGGTCACCCCGTCAAAGCATTCCAAAGACAGGGCGCGGGGGAATACATTCTCATTTTCCTGTCACATCTTGGCGCGAAATCAGCATACGAACAAGGAGAACTGACGACATGAAGTTACGACGAGCCGTTCTTACGGAATTGGGGAGCAAACCAATAGCCCAGTTTCTCGTGCGATTGGTGGTCGGTTGCGTCTTTCTTTCCGAGGGCATCCAGAAGTTTCTATTCTCAGATTTGCTGGGAGTCGGTCGGTTCATAAAAATCGGTATTCCGGCACCGGAGATAATGGCTCCGTTCGTCGGCGTTGTGGAGATTGTGTGCGGGCTTCTTGTCGTCGTTGGGTTGTTCACTCAACTTGCCTCCATTCCACTTATTATCGATATGCTTGTCGCAATCGCCACTACGAAGATTCCCATGCTGATGGAGAAAGGATTTTGGGCGATGGCACATGAGGCTCGCACGGATTGGTCGATGCTACTCGGCTCGGTTTTTCTCCTCGTTGTTGGTGCAGGTTTGTGGTCGCTCGATTCTTTCATCGCGCATCGCGGCGGCGAACAAAAGGCAGAAGGAAGCCAAAGGTGAAAGAACTCTAATGCACCAGATTGTCCTCCGCTGAAAGGACCAACCATGTCCACGAAAGCAATCCCACTGTTTATCCTCTTAATATTTTCTGTCTCTCTCATCGTGCTTGCGGAGGGAACTCACCATATGAGCACACGTCCGTCACTTCGCATCGCCCAGGTGCGGTGCGAAGGATTTTCCGATCCAATGGGGATCGACGTGACGACACCACGACTCAGCTGGGTATTGGAATCAAGCATGCGAAGCCAATCCCAGTCGGCATACCAGATACTTGTCGCCTCCTCACGGGAACTCCTGCAACAGGACGCGAGTGATCGGTGGAATTCCGGGAAGGTACAATCGGGACAGTCCATCCAGGTCGCTTATGGTGGGACGCCGCTGGAATCGGGGAAACCATACTTCTGGAAAGTTCGGATCTGGGACCGCAATGGAGAACCATCGGACTGGAGTCCCGTCGCGACATGGACGATGGGCTTACTAAAGCAGGAGGACTGGAAAGGGAAATGGATCGGCCTGGATGGAGTGGATACCACTTATCATCTCACGGGCACCCAATGGATTTGGTTTCCAGGGGGGCGGCCGGACAGGTCAGCACCTGTCGGGACGCGATACTTCAGGCGGATGGTTGTGTTGCCGGAAGGCCGCATCGTTCAGCGCGCCCTGCTGCATGTCACGGCGGATGATGAGGGAGCGTTCTTTCTGAACGGCGCACCAATATGCTCGACGATGGGTCACCTCGTTCTCGCAGAGGTGAATGTCGAAAAGAACCTCCACAGCGGGAGGAACCTTCTTGCAGCGGCCGTGCGCAATGCCGGCGATGCCCCAAATCCTGCAGGCCTGGTCGGGATGTTCGAAGTCCGATTCACAGATGGAACTTCACTCCTCGTTCCAACCGATTCGACGTGGAGAACTACAGACACTTTGGTTGGGGGGTGGCAATCCATTGATTTCGATGATGCTCGCTGGGTTCAGGCACAAACGCTGGGCCCTGTTGGGATGCCTCCCTGGGGGAAAAAGAGCGGTCCTGCAAACAGGCGGCTTGCGGCCCGTTGGCTGCGGAAGGAGTTTACACTCGACAAGCCCGTCCGCAGAGCATCGGTGTACATGAGCGGTCTGGGATTGTCGGAGCTGTACATTAACGGGAAGAAGATCGGCGATCACGTTCTTTCGCCCGCGTTGAGCGAATACCCAAAGCGGGTGTTCTACGTGACGCATGATGTGTCGTCATCTCTCTCCCTGGGGCAGAACACGCTCGGTGTCGTTCTGGGCAACGGGAGGTATTATGCGCCACGGCTGGGCGAGCCCACAATCACTCAAACGTATGGCTACCCCAAGCTGATCCTGCAACTGCACATCGAGAACGAGGATGGCACGACCGGCGATGTTGTCAGTGACGAAACGTGGAGGTTGAGCACCGACGGCCCCATCCTGGCCAACAACGAATACGACGGCGAAGAGTACGACGCGAGAAAAGAATTTGAGGGCTGGTCAGTTCCCGGGTTTAATGATGCGCACTGGCAGGGGGTGGAGATTGTGTCGCCGCCTGGGGGAGTGCTGAGTGCCCAGATGATCAAGCCGATCCGTGTCGTGGAGTCCCTGAAGCCGCTGTCGGTGACCGAGGCACGCCCCGGAGTGTTCATTTTCGATATGGGGCAGAACATGGTCGGCTGGTGCCGCCTTCATGTGAAGGGTGCACGCGGGACGCAGATTTCCCTCCGGCATGCGGAGACACTCAGGCCCGATGGCGGGCTCTATCTGGATAACATCCGGAGTGCGAAGGTGACCGATCTGTATACGTTGAAGGGTGGAGGCGAAGAGATCTACGAACCGCGGTTCACGTATCACGGTTTTCGGTTTGTGGAAATGCAGGAATTTCCCGGTCGGCCCGATCTTTCGACCATAGAAGGGCGTGTCGTGAATGATGACGTGGAGTCCGCGGGAGAGTTCACCTGTTCGCACCCGGTCATCAACAAGATCTACCGCAGCATTGTGTGGGGCGTGCAAGGTAACTACCGGAGCATCCCCACGGATTGCCCGCAGCGTGACGAACGGCAGGGGTGGCTTGGCGATCGTTCCGCGGAATCGCGGGGTGAGTCCTATCTGTTCGACAACTCAGCTCTCTATGCCAAATGGGTGCAGGACATGGCTGACGCGCAGAAGCCCAATGGAAGTGTGAGTGATGTGTGCCCTTCGTATTGGCCGCTGTACAATGACAACGTCACATGGCCGAGCAGTACGGTCATCATCCCAGGGGCATTGCTTGATCTGTATGCCGACAGTGCGCTGATCCGGCGTCACTATCCGAGCATGGTGAAGTGGATCGATCATATGAGCGGATTCATCAAGGACGGCGTTCTTGAGAAGGACACGTACGGGGACTGGTGCGTGCCTCCGGAAAGCCCGGAGCTGATCCACTCCAAGGATCCCCTGCGCAAGACCGCCCCGGGCATCTTATCCACGAGCTACTTCTACCATGATCTTCAACTCATGTCCCGATACGCAACTCTCGTCGGGAATACATCCGACGCCAAACGCTTTGCGGCACTGGCACTCAATCTGAAGAATGGTCTCAACCGCCGGTACTACAACGACACGCTCGGGTACTATGACAACGGATCGCAGACCTCATGCGTTCTGCCCCTTTTCTTTGACATGGTACCAGTGCATCTGCGCACTAGAGTGTTCGATCGTCTGGTCAGGAAAATCACAGAAGAATCCAAAGGGCATATCGGCACGGGACTGGTCGGTGGACAATGGCTGAACCGTGTGTTGACTGATTTTGGCCGTGCTGATCTGGTGTACGGATTTGCCACCAATACCACATACCCGAGTTGGGGATACATGATGGAGAAGGGTGCGACGACTGTGTGGGAGTTGTGGAACGGTGACAGCGCCGATCCCGCGATGAACTCCGGGAACCACGTGATGCTCATTGGGGATCTGGTTATCTGGTTGTACGAGCGTCTTGCCGGGATCAAAGCGGATCCTCAAGACCCCGGTTTCAGACATGTTGTGATGCGCCCGACGCTTGTAGGAGGTTTGCAGTCCGTGAAGGCGACGCACAAGTCGCCGTACGGACTTATCGAGAGCGAGTGGAAGAACAGTGCAGGACGGTTCACCTGGAATATCCGAATGCCGGTGAACTCGACAGCAACGGTCTTCATTCCAGCAAGGAGCGTGGAAGACATAATGGAGAGTGGCATTCCCATTCGCAAGGCAGAGGGCGTGGAGTACGTGCGGATGGAAGGATCTTCCGCGGTCTTTAAAGTCCAATCGGGCGCATATCGTTTTTCATCCCTACTACCCGAATGATCCGAATCAACAATAGCCAGATCGAAAAAGGTTTCTAGAACGATGATATCCAATCCTTTTCTTGGAGTGTTTTTCCACTGGCTTGGCGGGCTTGCATCTGGAAGTTTCTATGTTCCATATCGGGGAGTACGGAAGTGGGCCTGGGAGGTGTACTGGCTTGTTGGGGGTTTTTTTAGTTGGATTATCGCGCCCTGGATTCTGGCCTCTCTCAATACGAGTGCATTAATCGTGACTCTGAGTGAAGCTCCGCGCGAAAGCGTACTCTGGGCGTATTTTTGGGGAGCCATGTGGGGAGTAGGTGGCCTGACATTCGGATTGACGATGAGGTACCTCGGTCTCTCGTTGGGTATGGGAGTCGCATTGGGGTATTGCGCGGCATTTGGGACGTTGATCCCTCCGATATTCCATGGAGAATTCGTCAGCAAGGTCCTGGGCACAACCTCCGGCCTGATAATCCTTCTGGGTGTTCTGATCTGTCTCCTTGGCATCGCCATTGCGGGTCTGGCGGGGAGGTCAAAAGAGAAGGAGATGACCGACGAACAGAAGAAGGCGACCATCAAGGAGTTTAATTTCACAAAAGGGATTCTCGTTGCCACTTTTTCAGGCATCATGAGCGCTTGCTTCGCTTACGGGCTGGATGCCGCAGCGCCCATTGCTGAGCTTTCGGCGAAGCATGGCACTTCGGCACTCTGGACGGGTTTGCCTAAACTCTGCGTTGTTCTGCTGGGAGGATTCACGACGAATTTCATCTGGTGTGTAAGTCTCAACATCAGGAACCGGACGGGCCTTCAGTATTTTAAGGCTGCCGGGCCTGAACGGGTGCCCATGCTTCGCAACTACTTCTTCAGTGCGCTCGCCGGGATTGTGTGGTACATGCAGTTCTTCTTCTACACGATGGGCGAAACGCAGATGGGCGAGTACAAGTTCTCGAGTTGGACCATCCATATGGCGAGCATCATCATCTTCAGTTCGCTTTGGGGCATTGCGCTGAAGGAATGGTCGGGGAGCAGCTCATCCACCAAGAGAACCTTGATGATTGGGCTGGCAACACTTGTGCTCTCAACGATTGTTGTCGGATACGGCAACTACCTGGGTGTGGGGGGAAAATAGCCGCTTTCTTCGGTTTCTCAGCTCAGACCCCCTGCAAAGAGGTTTGGGCGGGCATGTCGCGGGGTTGAGAACGGGAGGACCTTCGGATGCACCAGCCGTTCAAAATCCTTGTATGACATTTTGATGAGATCGCGGTGAGAGCCGCTATTGAACGCGATTTCTTCCTCTTCTGCAAGGGACTCGGACACGATCACATCCATTTTGAAGAGATTGCCGAAGGGGGGCATTGCACCTACTTCGCAATCCGGGAAAAGCGCGTTGAATTCTGATTCGCTTGTCAGGCGTACAGCGATTGTCCCAAGTGCTTTACGGAGGAGATTCAGGTCCACCATTTCTGTGGCTGGCAATACCGCCAGAATATGTTTCTCGTCGATGGTAAGCACAACGGTTTTGGCGACCTCGCGGAGAGGGATGTGGGCGGAGACAGCCACTTCGCGAGCGGTGTAGGCTGGAGAGTGTTGGATGAGGACGTACTTGAGTTTGTGTGCGTCCAGATAGTCGGTAAGGCGATCGAGGACCACGGCGACCTCCTATGAAGTAGTGAGTGCGTTACATGTCAGCAGAACACGACTCGGGTGTGGAGCATACTTCGGAGATCATTGGAGTGGTGAAGCAGCGCGCAGCTTAGAAGGTTTGGATAGTGACGAAAGTTACGGAGGAGTTGGGACAATGGCAAGTGCTCGGGCCGTTTAGGAGTGAACACGTTTAGGAGTGAAGACGAGTTCAGCGGTCCGTGTTCAGCGGTCCGATCAGAATTATTGACATTCCAGAATTCGAGCCTTACATTGTGAGAGTCTTCGGGGGGAAGGCTAGTCAGAGTGGTGTCCAGAAGCTTCTTCCACCCTGCGGGGGAGAAGCTTCTTGCGTTTCAGAGAGTTCCGTTCGGAAGTCAGACCAAGACATGACGGGTTGATCGAATTGTCGAAGTTCCTGGAGTTAGATGACCAGGTTACGTGCAGTTCAGGCGGACATTGTGACTCTTGCGATGGAAATCAAACCTGTGTCTCACTAGATTCGCCGCGCACAAAAGGTGTAGCGGCCGTACTCATGCGCACCATTAGGCGGCGTGAGCTATTGCTCCATATGCACTAACCACATCGGGAAAAGTGATTATGAAATCATCAGGTGTTTGTCCTAAGTGTTCATCTAAGAAAATAGCAGTCATACCTAGTGAACTTGGTACATATAATGCAATCAAAGTTGATATGTTCGGATTTGCCAATCTTGCACGATACATTTGTATATCGTGCGGATACATGGAGCAGTATGTTGCCGATGACAAATCATTACTAAAACTTCGTCGTAGAAAATAGCTTAAAACGGGTTGAGGATGACTCCATGAGGTTGTCCGTTTTGCTTTCCCGTTGGCTACGAGATCAGTCAACCGTCACTCGAGACACTCAATCAAACTGATGTCCGGCGTGAGGTCTGCTTGCGATGACCGGCAGTTCCAGGTGAGCTGCGTCCGGAAGCGCTCGCAGGTTGGATGTGACCCATTCGAAAAGGACATACAATGCGAAAGATCGAACGTGCGACAATAGGCGTTCTATTCGGTGCAGTACCCATCCTCGCCTGTTTTCTCGCCGGGTGGTGGATCAGCATCCCTCTTGTTCCTGAATCCTGGATCCCCCTGTGCGCTCTAGCAGGTGTTTTTGTTGGAATATTTGTCGATGTTCTTTTTCTCGAAAGGTGGGTTCGACGTGCTTATTCGATGAAGCCTTTGGTCTGGATGATAATGTATCTGTTCTATTCCATCGGGATATTCGGCTTATTTATGGGATTTCCGGTTTTCAATGTGGTGCTTGCCTTGCCCGCTGGTTTTTTCGTCGGGGGATGGCTGGTTCATAGCGGAGCGGATTCCGCTCGCATGAAGAAGACAGCGCGACGTGCTGCTGCATTTACCACGAGTGTCTTCGGCCTTGTGTGTTTCGCATCAGGCACTATTGCCCTGGCCGATCCCTACACTGGCTCCGATCTCCAAGGAATGCTCAGTCTCCCATTTCAAGTGACACACGGGATGATCATTTGCATCATCTTGGGCGGAGGCATCCCCATCCTTTTTCTTCAATGGTGGCTCACATTCAAGTCTGTGGAGCGAACGTATGGACATGTTTTGGCACGTGCGAGTTCGTCAGCCCTCACGTGAATAGTGCGCAGAATTGTAAGGAGCTTTGAAGTGGACACGACCTTGAAGACAATCATCTGGCGGCAGTTCGGGGCATCCATCGACATGCTTGAGAATGCAATGCGTGCTTGTCCCGAGGATCTCTGGGGCGACCGTTCTCAGCGGCCGGAGTTCTGGTATGTGGTCTTTCACACGCTGTTTTATCTCGATCTGTACTTGTCCGATTCGGATGTGGGATTTTCTCCTCCTGTACCATTCACGCTCGACGAATTGGATGAGCGGGGATTGCTTCCCGGACGGGTGTATACGAAAGGCGAACTGCAGAAATATCTTGAGCATGGTCGCGAGAAATGTCGGGCGACGATTGCGACCATGACGGAAGAGAGAGCGCATCAACGTTGCGGATTTGACTGGCTGGACATCAGTGTGACAGAGGTGCTTCTGTACAATATGCGGCACGTCCAGCATCATGCGGGGCAATTGAATCTGATTCTCAGGCAGAAGGTTGATTCGGCTCCCCGCTGGGTTCGCAAGACAGAAATAAGACTCAGTGCCGAAGGATGGCCTCAATGACATGTTTCAGAGTGTATTGCATGTTGTCGTTTGTCACTATCTACTCCATTTTTCCAAGTACTTTTGCTCAGAAGGATTCACTAAGGACAAAGATTGAACAGATAGTTGAATGTGCCAGGGCAAAAGTCGGAGTGGCTGTAATAGGATTGGAAAATAGCGATACACTAACGTTCAACGGAAATGGCAACTTCCCGATGCAAAGTGTTTACAAGTTTCCGCTTGCCTTGACTGTCCTCAATCAGGTGGACAAACACATATTCTCCCTGGATCAAAAGATCTATATAAAGAAGGATGACTTGCTTCCAAATACGTGGAGTCCACTGAGGGAGAAATATCCACATGGGAATATTAGCATCACTTTAGAAGAATTGTTGACCTTTACCGTTTCGGAAAGCGATAACAATGGATGTGACATTTTGTTTCGACTAATAGGAGGGCCGAAAACGGTTGACCGGTATATCCACAGTCTTGGGATAACAAATATCAGCATTGCTGCAACCGAAGAAGAGATGCACAAGGATTGGGAGGTTCAATATCGCAATTGGAGTTCTCCTGCTGCAATGGGGCAATTGCTCTCTATGTTCTATCATAATGAGATTCTTTCAAGAACAAGCAAAGAATATCTGTGGCAAACTATGGTAAAGACCGGCACTGGTCCAAGAAGAATCAAACGTCTATTGCCAACGGGAACCATCGTTGCCCACAAAACTGGCTCATCTGGTACTAATGATTATGGAATTACTGCTGCAACAAATGATGTTGGTATTGTTACACTTCCCAACGAAAAGCACTTTGCCATTGTTGTCTTTATTTCTAATTCCACAGCTGGAGAGGAAAAATGTGAGGACATTATCGCTGAGATTGCAAAGGTGGTATGGGATACGTTTTCGGTTCAGTAGACTATTGGAATATCACCACAGAGACGCAGAGAAAAACTCCTGAATTGAGCATGTTGGAGATCAAGCGGTTCACGACGCGACTTGTTCTTGTCGCTGCCACAGTAGACCATCTTCGAGCCGAGCTCGTTTCACCGGAGCAGTTGGGCATTTTGCTTGGAACTCAAGTTCCGCAAGGCTGGCCGCCAGGAGAATATGATGAAGGGGCCCAAAGATACTTTCTCGAACGATTGAGCCAAGATGGTGCTGACGTGGTTGGATGGTATGGATGGTACGTACTTCTGCGCCGAGGCTCTCACGAGGTGGGTCCGCTTATCGCATCGGGAGGATTCCTTGGCCCTCCCAATGAAACCAGAGAGGTCGAAATCGGCTATTCCGTACACCATGATTGGCAAGGCAACGGCTATGCAACTGAGTTGGTGGGCGAACTCGTCAAGTACGCATTCGAGGATACTCGCGCGCGACGCATTGTTGCACATACGACGAGACAGAATCTTGCTTCGTGCAGAGTTCTCGAACACCTGGGCTTTTGTGACTCCGGCTTCCGTTCCGAGCCGTCGACAATTCAGTACGAATTGATCCGTGGCTATGTGCCCGCCTCTCGAGCAGCTCATGGTAACTCATGAAATATCAAAGACTTAATAGTGAGGATTGACGGGAGTCATCCCGCACAAAGAATGTGGGATGCAGAAAACGCATTTGCGAAGGTGAGCGGAGTCCGATAGGCATCCTCCAATAATTGGAGAGAACATGAATAAGGAAAGAAATCGTGTTTGTCCTGTTGAGCTCGCGAATTCACTCGACAGTAGAATCAGGAAGTTGAATTGGCCAAAATGGTCGGCAGAAATGGAAAAGTGGTCTCTGCTGATTTGCAGGATGGAATGCTGCAAAAACTCAGCAACAAAATTCGGGGAACAGAAGTTGGTCTGCAATCTTAAAAAATGCCCAGCAAAAGGGAAGAGCTGACCGAAGAGAGTGAACACACTTGGAGATTCGGAAAATGGACAAATCCAGATCTATGCATGATACGGGGAAGACGAATGGAGGAGGCGCCACTTGATGAAGTACAATCACATCGGTCTCCCTACGCAGATGCCACAGCGTGGGGAGATGTACCTCGAGAAGTACAGGCTCTTCTGTACTGATCACGAGAACAATCCCTTTGGCATTCAGTGGATGCGGTACGAGGTGGATTCTCCGGTCCCGGAGTTGGTGAAGACAATGCCGCACGTGGCATTCGAGGTAGATGACCTGCAGCAGGCACTCTTTGGGCAGGAGATCCTCATNNCGTAGCATTCGTGGTGTGCAATGGTGCGCCGGTGGAGTTCTTGCAGTTCCTGAAGTGACGAAGAGGGGCAGTAATAACGGTATATTCCCTGTAGACTGGCAAGCCATTCATGCAGATGTCACGGGACTCAAGCACAAAAATGGAAAGGAATTTGTCGAACACACCATGAAAATCACAAAAGCAATTATCACTGCAGCCGGCAAGGGACAAAGGCAACTTCCTCTCCAGACGCTCATCGATCGCGATGGTCAGCAGAAATCCGTGCTGAGTGTGATCATTGAAGAGGTGGCGCGAGCCGGCATCAGTGATACGTGCATCGTCATTCATCCTGATGATGAGGCGGCGTTTCGCTCGGTAGCGGGTGATCATTCACGGCACCTGTCGTTCGTGCATCAGAAGGAACCCCGGGGATATGGTCACGCGGTGTGGTGTGCCAGGGAGTTTGCCGGCAAAGAGCCGTTTCTTCATCTCATCGGCGATCACCTCTATGTGAGCAGAATGGAGAAGGGGTGCGCGCAGCGCGTGGTGGAAGTCGCGCTGACAGAGTCATGTGCAGTCTCGGCGGTGCAGGCGACGCGTGAGGGTCTGCTGCCGAATTTCGGAACGGTAAGCGGCAAGCGGGTTTACGGCAGGAATGATCTTTACACAATCGACACCGTCATCGAAAAGCCCACACCCACAGAAGCGGAACAGCGGTTGCTCGTCCCCGGATTGCGTGCGGGGTACTACCTCTGCTTCTTTGGCATTCATGTGTTGACACCTGCGGTGTTGGATATTCTGGATCATGAGCTCGTAAACAGTCCGGACCAGCGTCTGGCGACCATCTCCAATGCTCTGCATCAACTCGCGCAAAAAGAGAAATACCTTGCGCTGGAGATGAGCGACTATCGCTACAATGTAGGTGTCAAGTATGGTTTGCTCAACGCGCAGCTTGCCCTTGCCCTCAGCGGCGAAGATCGGCATGAAGTCCTTTCTATGCTCATGGAGATGCTCCTGCTTCGCGAACATCACGCCGATGAAAGGAACAAGGCATGAGCACGCTGACCGCAATTATCACGGCTGAGGATCAGGCTACCCGTGATCAAGGGCTCCATGCGTTCTGCCACTCGGCATCACTTGAGGAATTGCTGAGTGAGTGCCGGTCTCTTGAAGACTTCCGGCACACCAGCGGGAATCTCTATGAGCAGGTCCGCGCGTTGTTCTTCCTGTATGCAATCCATCGCTTTCACATCCCGACCAAACGAGGGCTGCCATCGCGCGGACTGATTCCGTTAGGCGGGTACGAGGATCTCCTCCATCGCCGTTTCGAGGAAGCAATTCAACGGTTTCTCGATGTTCAGTCTGCGATCGGGCCCCATGATGGGATTTCGAGTGCCCTCGCGGCTGCATATCGCAGCCTGGGCTTCCAGACACTGGCCAATCAAGTGCGCGCCAGTGTGCGCGCGGTGAGGGGAAACCAGTGGATGTTCAGGGCCGGGCATCCGTCTGACCATCCTTTGCGCGTTGTACCCGCACTGCTCCAGAAAACAGACGGACTCTTTCCTCTCCTTCACGAATGCACTCCTGTGAGGATGGATCTCTCGCACAGCGGCTGGAGCGATATTTTCTTCCTGGGCATGGACTTTCCCGAGGGAGCACGTGTCCTGAATATTTCGATAGATCTCGCTGTTTGGGAACACGATGGTGAGCAGAAGCCCCGGCCACCCGTCGAAGCCTATTTCAGAATCATCGACACGCCGGTAATCCGCCTTGTGAGCGCTGACCTTGGGGCTGTCACTGAGGTTGCATCCTTCGGCCAGCTCTTTGACTATGCTGCTGACTATCTTGGTTTGCTCAAAGGCGCGGTCATCGCGTCGGGCATCGTGCCTCCCAGCATGGAAGGTGCGAATCAGCCCCTTGCGGATCTCTTATCACACTTGATCGGACCCGGATTGGGAATTGAGATTGTGAGCCAGGTGAATGGCATCCCAAAGGGATCCCGACTTGCAGTTTCGACAACGCTCCTCGCTTCCATTATTAGTGTCTGCATGCGCGCCACCGGACAGATTTCGTCGCTTACGGGTACAATGACGGAGACCGAGCGGCGTACCGTTGCCGCCAGGGCCATCCTGGGTGAATGGCTCAGCGGGTCCGGCGGCGGCTGGCAGGATTCCGGAGGTGTGTGGCCTGGCATCAAGCTCATTCAAGGTGTGTGCAGCAAAGAGGGTGATACTGAGTATGGGGTCAGCCGCGGGTGCTTGTTGCCCCGTCACACAATTCTCCTGCAGAACGAAGTCTCAGACAAAACACGCACAAAACTGCAGGAAAGCCTCGTTCTTGTCCATGGCGGCATGGCGCAAGATGTGGGCCCGATCCTGGAAATGGTCACTGAACGCTATTTGCTTCGTTCGGAGGCAGAATGGCAGGGAAGGCTGCAGGCGCTCTCTTTGTTCGATCAGATTGTATCGCAGCTGCGTAAAGGGAATATCCGCGCTCTAGGGGAGTCCACGCACCAAAATTTTCTCGGTCCGATACAAACCATCATTCCCTGGGCGACAAATCTCTACACCGAATCGATCATTGCATCTGCCACCAGGGAGTTCGGAAAGGACTTCTGGGGGTTCTGGATGCTCGGCGGGATGTCAGGTGGAGGGATGGGGTTTCTTTTCGATCCATCACGCAAGAGTGAAGCGCAAACTCGCCTGCGGGAGATCATGCGAACGGAAAAGAAACGATATGAACACGGGATCCCCTTCGCGATGGAGCCTATCGTATACGATTTTGCAGTGAATGAACGGGGGTCATCTTCAGAGCTCCTTGCCGGGCAGGGGGCCGTGTTGCCTCAGCAGTACTATGCCCTTACCGTTCCGTCGCTCCTTCGAAGGGATCCGCGGAGCATTTCGTCCTATCAGCGGAACGAACTGGAGCATTTCTCGTCCGCGTGCAGGACCAACCCCTCTCTGGAGGGAATGTTGCAGCAGATATTTGACCGGATTCTGCCGGAGGGGGGCACCCAATCCACCCAACACCAATCACTGGGAGAGTTGCTGGAGCGGTACGGATTTGACCGGGTTCAGCATGAACAAATCAAAGCAGACCTGCGCAGCGGGCGCATTGGACTGGCACAAAACCGCATTCCCATCAGTACGACCATCGCGGATGTGGAAGAAGAGGATGTCGCCAATTATTCTGCACTCTTATCGGCCCGGTATACATCAACCGGAACCGACGCAATCACATCAGGAACGGTGGGTGTCCTGACGCTTGCTGCTGGTGCCGGAAGCCGATGGACGAAGGGTGCAGGAACAGTCAAGGCCCTGAACCCGTTTTGCCGGATAGGCGGTGCGCATCGGACGTTCATTGAGACGCATCTGGCGAAGAGCCGCAGAACGATGAAACTCTTCAGGACGACAATCCCTCATATCATAGCGACAGGCTACCTCACTCACGATGCTATCAAGCGGTATCTCGAAGGTGTGCAGAATCACGGCTATGCAGGTGATGTGCATCTTTCACCCGGGAGCATCATCGGACTGCGGGTGATTCCCACAGTACAGGATCTCCGCTTTGCCTGGCATGAGATGCCCCAACAGCTGCTCGATGAACAGGCCCAAAAGGTGCTCGACAGCCTTCGTTCATCGTTGATGGAGTGGGCTGAACGAAGCGGTGAGGCCAGCGACTATACCGATAATATTCCTTTGCAGTGCCTCAACCCTGTAGGACACTGGTACGAGATACCGAATCTCTTGCGCAACGGCGTGCTGCTGCAAGTGCTCAACATGCATCCGAAGCTGAAGCACCTCCTTGTCCATAATATCGATACCATGGGCGCCAACATCGATCCTGCCATCCTCGGGCACCACATTGAGAGCAACGCCGGCATGACCGCAGAGGTCATCACCCGGAGATTGGATGATCGCGGCGGCGGGCTGGCAAGAACTGACGGGAGAATCCGGTTGATCGAGGGCCTCGCACTTCCCCGTGAAGAGTATGAGTTTGTTCTTTCGTACTATAATTCCGCCACATCCTGGATCGATCTGGACCGGATGCTCGGCGTGTTCGGGCTGGTGCGTGCCGATTTGAATAACTCGCAGAAGGTGACAGATGCCGTGCGTTCTGTTGCATCACGCATGCCGACGTACATTACGCTGAAGAACGTGAAGAAACGGTGGGGGAAAGGGCAGGAAGATGTTTATCCGACTCTCCAGTATGAGAAACTCTGGGGGGATATGACAACGCTCCCCGAGCTCCAATGCTCCTACATTGTCGTCCCGCGGGAGCGCGGCCAGCAGCTCAAGGAACCTGCACAGATGGACGGCTGGCTCAGAGATGGGTCAGCGGAGTATGTGCAATCTTTGTGCGAGTGGTAGATGGATGCTATGAAGGTACAATTCTTCCGGTCGCCGGCGGCGCTGCAGAAATGGTTTGCGAAGCATCATGCGACGTCTCAAGGGCTTTGGGTTGGCTACTTCAAGGTTGGCACCGGGAAGGCAAGCATCACGTGGCCTGAGTCTGTTGATGAAGCCCTCTGCGTTGGCTGGATCGACGGCATTCGAAAGAGCGTGGATGCCTCCAGTTACGCCATTCGATTCACGCCCCGCAAGCGGACCAGCGTCTGGAGCGCAGTCAACATCAAGCGTGCACAAGCGCTGATGGAAGAGGGACGAATGCAGCCGGAGGGCCTCCGGGCGTTTGAAGCGCGAAAGGAAAACAGATCCGGAATATACTCCTACGAGCAACGGACCCCTGAGCTGCCTGATCCGTACGGGAAACTTCTGAGGAAGAACAAAGCTGCCTGGGACCATTTCCATGCACAGGCTCCCTGGTACCGCAAGACAGTCTGTTGGTGGGTGGTGAGCGCCAAGAAGGAAGAGACGCGGCTCA
>PMMO01000041.1 GCA_003162215.1 Ignavibacteriota bacterium | reverse complement strand
GAAATTCAGCTTCAAGTTGCAGGTACTGTCAAATGTGAAAGCCATTCTCGACACGGCAACGGCAATCACGGTAATGGATGTGGCTTCGCACAGCACACCCTGGGAATCACGAAGTCTGAGCGGAGAAGACGAGCGCGAACGGTTCAGGTACCGGGGCGAGTACAGTCTCGACGTCGCCCAAAGCACGATCTCCACTGACCCTGTCTTTGGAACGTCCGGCGGGGCGTTCGTTGCTCTCAGCGATGTCCTCGGAAATGAGCAGTACTANNTCGCTCAGTCAGCGAACGAGCTACGCGTACGGCATCTATCGATTCACCGGACGGCGCTACGACCTCACCTCCCGTGACGAATACTACTACGAGCGCGTGTTTGGAGGATACTTTGCCCTGAGCTATCCGATTTCCAAGTTTGACAGAATCGAATCGGGCGTGAGTATCAGCAACTCCAATAGAGAAGTAGATGGAGCGATAGAAGAGCGAAAAGCCCTCCTTCTATCGAATTCGCTTGCATTCACGCACGATAACTCGCTCTGGGGGCCCAGCGGACCTCTCGACGGAAGCCGCTTCAACCTGACCCTTGCCTATACATCCGACGTGCAGTACTCCAACGTCAACTACTATTCCGTCATCGCCGACTACCGTCACTACATTCGGCTTGGACAGCGGAGCGCGTTCGCATCCCGTTTCTGGCTTTTCTACAACAACGGCAAAGAATCGCGCAGGTTTGTGATGGGGGGAAGCTGGGACCTGCGCGGATACGATCGCTGGAGCATTCGTGGAGAGAAGCTCTGGCTCACGAGCCACGAATTGCGTTTCCCCTTTGTTGATGAATTGGCCATTCGGTTTCCGTTCTTCGGGTTGAGCTTTTTCTCTATCCGGGGAGCGCTCTTCTTCGACGCAGGAAGTGCATGGGACGATGTCTACCGGGAAACTCTTGGCAGTGTCGGTGGCGGACTCCGTTTAAACCTGGGCGGAGTGCTCGTCCTTCGCTACGACGTCGGCAAGAGGATAGAAGATAACTTCACCAGATTTCAAGACGGCCTTTTCTACCAATTCTTCTTTGGATACGATTTTTGATGGCGCAATCATTCATCCGGAGTCTTGTCGCGTGCACGCTCATCCTGTGTCCGGGCTGCAGCGTCCTGAAAGTTTCATCTCCTTTGCATCCCGGCGAACTTGACACGCCGACATTCGCCCGTACTGCATCACGGATGAACTCGCTCCCCATCAATCTCTCACCACCACTGACCTTATTGTGGCAGCAGGATCTGACGGCAGGTATCGGTTCAGGATCACCCCTTCTCGTCGAGAATATGATCTTCGTCGGCAATCTGCGGGGTGAGTTGTATGCCCTGGATGCTCTCACCGGAAAGAGGCATGGCTGGGCGACCCTCGGCGGTTCCATCGAAGGAACCCCGGTGATCGACAGTGATCTTGCCATCGTGCCATTGGCGGGTTCCCGCGAATCACTCATCGGCTACGATCTCGTGAACGCAAACGTCCGCTGGCGGGCGACACTCGGCGACATCCATGGCTCCCCTCTTCTCATGGACACGCACGTCTTTGTGGGCAACACGCAGGGAACGTTCTTTGCCGTTGATGAGTGGACTGGCGATGTGCTCTGGCGTTTTGAGCTTCCTCACAATACAACGCTCAAGGGAATTCGTTCATCGGCCGCAGGGTGGTCCCACCACGTGGTCTTCGGCGCCGATGATGGAGCCCTGTACGACCTTGACGCCACGACGGGCACGATGCGGTGGAGATATGTTGTGGATGGCGCCATCCAGGCATCAGCATCGATTGCCGATTCGTCCGTCTTCGTGGGAACCCTCAAGGGAACAGTGTACTCCATCCGGCTTTCCGACGGGACTCTTCGGTGGAGCCACAGCACGGGAACTTCCGTCTATGCTGTACCGCTGGTCCAATCGGGTCTCTGCATGTTCGGAACGACGGGAGGCATGGTCCTCGCATTGGACCAATCCACCGGTGCAACCGTTTGGTCGTGCGACGTACATTCACCGGTCAACTCAGGCATCCTCGGCGTGAATGATGTCCTGTACGTCGGTACACTCGAGAAAGAGCTGATTGCCATTGACCCTGCAAAGGGTTCCATCCTTTGGCGTGAGACGGTTTCAGGCCGTATCAAAACCACGCCCATCGCCTGGACCAATTGCCTCATCATAGCGACGGATGACCGGCTCATTCAGGCATTTACAGGGAGAGGACAATGAACATCCGCATTGCATTGATAGCAGCGACTGTTCAGTGTCTGCTTATGTGTACAACACCTGTTGCGGCCTCAGGCTCCGGTGATTCATCTCTCGTCACCTCATCCACACGTCTCATCATCAGCGCCGATGTGGATAGTTCGGCCATTCTCATCGACGGGCTTGTCGCAGGCGTCACACCGCTCACGCTCGACACGGTGTCCGCAGGCACCCATACGCTTGTGGTTGTAAGCCGGAGTCCGGCGAGTTGGTTCGCGAAGACCGATTCCCTCACCGTCGTTCTTGTGCCAGGTGAGACCCGCCATCTGAAGTTTTCTGTGGTCTCGCCACTCCGGCTTGAACCGGCAACATTGCCAGGCGCATCTTCCCTTCTCCGGAGCAATACCGGGCAAAATGGGCGGACAATCGCGCTTTACACGAGTGGGGGTATTGCGATAGCTGCAGGCATTGCCGCTGCATATTTCAAGATCTCAGCCGACGGTCGAAACGACGCTTATGTATTGACCGGGAACCGCGCTCTCCTGGACGAACGCCGCCGGCTCGATACGGCTGCCGGGATTGCCTTTGTGGCAACGCAAATCGGCTTTGCGGTGTTTTCCTACCTTCTCCTTGCAGAATAACTCCCCGTCGGATGCTACAACGTGTTGTTTTTCTTGACTTTCTAAGGTGCACCTTCTATATTTGGTGAATCCCGATCCGTAGTTCTGCCACACTTAGAGGGATCCCGTTGACAGCCTCGCAGGTGAAGGGTGACATTGAATTCCTCAAGGATGTCCCGATCTTGAGTGATCTTGAAGCGATGGACCTTGAAACCATCGCCAAGGTAGGAGTAAGGAGAAAATACAAGAAGGGAAGCATCATCCTGCTGGAGGAAGAAGCAGGCGCGGCGTTGTTTGTCATAGCCTCCGGCAAAGTGAAGATCGTTCGCATGGATGATGACGGACGCGAAGTAATTCTTTCGATTCTGGGGGAAAGTGACTTCTTCGGGGAAATGGCGATTCTGGATGGTCTTGCGCGGTCAGCCAGCGTTATCGCCACGACAAAGTCCGAACTTTTCATGATCCACCGCAGGGATTTCCTGAAGCTCTTGCATGATTTCCCTTCGGTGGCGATTGCCCTCCTGAAAGAGCTGACGATGCGTCTGCGGAAGGCAGACGCAATGATCAAAAGCCTCTCACTGAAGGATGCTGCGGGACGTGTGGCGAATGTTGTCCTTCAGCTTGCAGACGATATCGGAAAGATCCGCAAGGGTCGCGTTGAGATTGACGAGTTGCCCCTGCAACAGGATCTTGCCAACATGGCGGGTACTTCGCGTGAGACCATTTCACGAATGATCCACTCATTCATCCGCGAAGGCCACATCGAGATTGAACGGGGCAAGTTGATCATCAGCGACTATGAGCAGTTCAAAACCAGGTACCTGTAAACCATTCTTCGTTCTTTCGCCTCCCGTCACATAGGTTCCTTATTCTCCGAGGTGGGGGGAGGAGGGCGAAATATGTTTCGTACAAGTGGGGGAATTCGTATCCCTGCCGAGAAGGTGTCGAAGGGATGGTGCGGCGCGAGTTCAGGAGGAATCCAATCATGCATGTTGTTCAAGGTCAACTCTCCGCTGAAGGCCGGACCTTCGGCATTGTTGTGGGCAGATTCAATTCAATAGTGACTTCCCAGTTGTTCAATGGAGCCATTGATTGTTTGATGCGGCATGGAGGAACAGACGCTGCAATTACCGCGGTCTACGTCCCGGGCTCCTTTGAGATTCCTCAAGCGGCTTTGCAGATGGCGACATCCGGTCGCTTTGATGCCCTGATCTGTCTCGGGTGCGTCATTCGTGGAGATACTCCTCATTTCGATTATATCGCTGCAGAAGTCACACGCGGGCTTGGTCATATCGCGCTCCAGACTGGCGTCCCCGTCGGTTTTGGCATTCTTACCACGGATAATCTCGAACAGGCACTCGAGCGCGCGGGGGCAAAAGCAGGTAACAAGGGGTGGGACGCGGCGTTGAGCGCCATGGAACTCCTCCAGGTACAATCCCAATTGAAGAAGCAATAACGCAGAGACGACCCGAGGGACGGCGTATGAGACGTGTGTGGGCGGTCTGTGTGGCGGTTCTCCTCGGCGGGCTGAGTGTGCAAGCAGCCACCGGGATCTGGAAGAACTTCACTTCGATGTATGATGTTCGGGCTGTCATGCGCGACGGCTCAGGCTTCTGGGCGGCAACGTCCGGCGGCCTCTTCCACTGGTCCCCTTCCGATGACTCCTACCAACTCCTGACCAATGCCGACGGCCTTCGCAGCATCGACCTGACTGCAATCGCTTCGGACACGCACGGGAGCATCTGGTCCGGAGCTTCGACCGGGATCATCCACGTCTACGACCCCTCCACCGGTTCCATTCGCACCATCCTCGACATCGCCACAGCAAGAGACCAGACCAACAAACGTATCAATGCCATCCTCATCCAGGGTGATACCGCATTGATCTGTACGGATTTTGGCCTCACGATCTTCAGCGTGAGCAGGTTTGAATTTGGCGACACGTACTCCCGTTTCGGCAACATCCCTGCGGGAACCCGGACTGCTGTCACTTCTGCGCTAATCTATGAGGGAACGCTCCGGGCGTGCATTTCAGACGGTCAGACCTACAATTATGTGGCCTCTGCAAATCTGAGCAACCCCAATCTTCTTCCCCCTGAGTCCTGGGACCTTCAGATCGTGGGCGCGGCAGGAACAGTTCCCAAAACCCTGACTCTGTTCAACGGAAAACTCTTTGCCGGGACCTCCGCGGGACTGTATGCCGAGGGCCCTGGAGGATGGACGGCGGTCGCGGGTTTCCCCGCGAAATCGCTCGTCGCAACTGCTGCGTCTTCCATATCGCTTCTCGTCGCAGCCAACGACCGTACTGTCTACTCCTTGAACGCACAAGAGATCAACGCACAAATCGGGACAGCACTCCCCTACGCCGTCAACGCAATCACTGCCGATCCGACAGGGAACCCGGTGGTTGGATCCTCGGGTGGCGGTGTGCTGACAGTGTCTGCTACATGGGTTTCCCATTCTCCCAACGGGCCAAACGGAAGCTCATTCCAGAGCATTGTGGCCGACCCCGACGGTGTGATCTGGGCAGGATCCGGTGACTCCAACGGAAAAGGCCTGTACAGATTCGACGGTGCCCAATGGACCAACTTCACGACTGCCAACAGCGCACTGCCGGCGAACGAAGCATACAGAATATCCGTAGCATGCAATGGAACTGTGTGGGCAAGCACGTATGGTCGCGGCATTGTAGAAATCCCCCGGGGATCCACACGCATCGACTCCTCGCGGGTCTATGGTCGCAACATAGGCATGGTTGGTGTCGCGAACGACCCGAATTACATCGTTCCAAGCAATGCCGTATGCGACAGCCGCGGAAACACGTGGATGTCCGTCGTCCTCGCTCTGGATAAGAATCTCTTTATCCTCCGTCAGCCGGATGGAACATGGAGGTTCTTTCCCGCAATGGTCGGCGGCGTGAAGATGACCAACCTCATGGATCGGCCGGTCGATCACTGTCTCGCAGTGGATGCGTTTGATAATATCTGGGCAACCGTTCGCGATGCGGCCTATCGGGGCGTTCTTTCTCTCGGAAACGCGGGCTCCATTGACAGCACAGCGGCCTTCCTCCTCACCACCACTGACGGGCTGCCAAGCAACGAAGTGAAAACCATCGTGGTGGACCGCGACAATGACGTCTGGGTGGGAACAGACCTTGGTATCGCCATCATCCTTGATCCATCCAATCCCCGCCGCAACGGAGGGATTGCCCTCTACAAGCCCCTGAACGGCCTCGTCATCAACACCATCGCCGTCGATCCCCTTAATCAGAAATGGGTGGGCACGACGGATGGCGTGTTTCTCCTGACACCGGATGGAACACAGACGCTCGCGTCATATACCGTGGATAACACCACTGGAAAACTGATGGATAATGATGTGAAATCCATCGCGGTCGACGGAAAAACCGGCACAGTCTACTTCGGCACAGCATTCGGGCTTGCAAGCCTCACAACCGCTGCTGCCACACCACGGTCTTCCGCTGGCGAACTCACAATCTTCCCGAACCCTTTTCGCATTCCCGGCGCCGATCAGTTGACGGTGAGCGGGTTGGTAGAAAACTCGTCCATGAAAATCGTAACGATGGACGGCACCGTGATTCGCGACGTAAAGACACCGGGCGGACTCGTGGGGTTCTGGGATGGCAAAGACAACAGCGGCAACGATGTATCATCGGGAGTATACCTGATTGTCACTTATTCAGAAGATGGTAGCGCTGTGGCGAACGGCAAAGTCGCCGTCATCAGACACTGATGCCACGGAAGCGGCACAACATCCGGAAAACCGGGCTCTTCATCCACCACCAACTCTCTCTGCGAGGAGGATACACTTGGAGAACGACGGCTACAAAGATGAAATCTTCACCAAACGTGTGAGGGCGGGAAAACGTACGTATTTCTTCGACGTCAAATCGACCAAGTCCGAGAAGGATTTTTATATCACCATCACTGAGAGCAAACGCGTTGGTGATGATGAGTACGAGAAACACAAAATTTTCTTGTACAAAGAGGACTTCGAGAAGTTCCGGGAAGCATTGGCGGAAACAGTGGAGCATGTGCAGACCAACTTGTTGGAGCATCAGACTGTAGCAGTCCCCGGAGCCTGACCCCGGCAGTCTCCACACTTGCCTTTGCGGGGAGTCCGCGCAAAAGAAGGGCATAGACTTAGAAAGATTGCCCGAGGGGGATAATGATGACTTCGAGGCGAGTTTGAATTGACTGTGACGAGATTTCTCGGTACATTATGACACTTTTTCTGTTCATGTGAAAAATGGGGCCATGGTGCCCCATTTGATTGTTTGGTGAGAACAATGAAGATTCAGATTGCCGGGCTCTCGGAAGGTGTTCACGAGTTCAGCTTCCGGGAACCTGTTGCAGAAGTCGACCTCGGGGAAGAGTTCAACGGAGAGGTTGAGGTTGACGTGATGCTGGAGAAATCCGGAAAGCAGCTTTATGTGAAAGCGGACGTGCGCGCGGGGGGGATGTTTTCCTGTGACCGTTGTACGAGCCCGTTTTCTCTTGCTGTACGATCCACCTTCCAAATGTACTACCTATGGGATCACGGAGATGCAGAACTTCCGGATCCTGCCGAAGTTCAGGTCATCCCCGGAGGCCTCCCGATGATTGATCTGGCGGATGACGTCCGGCAGACGGTTGTGCTGGCAGTGCCCCTCAAACTTCTGTGCAAGGAAGAGTGCAAGGGGTTATGCCCTCGTTGCGGTGCTGATCTGAACAAGGAATTGTGCATCTGCCCGCCCGAGGCGTTGGATGCCCGGTGGGAGACGTTGCGCAGATTCCGAGAAGAGAACAATTGAGTTGAACCTACTGTAAGCAAGGAGAGTATACGCATGCCGAATCCGAAACGACGCCATTCGAAGACGCGCGGCCGCAAACGACGTACGCACTACAAGGCCTCGACGCCGACCCTCTCTGAATGCCCGAACTGCCACTCGCATCGGCTGTCCCATAGGGCATGCCCGAATTGCGGCCTCTACAACGGCAGAACGATAGTAGTTCCGAAAGCTTCCTAAACAGCACGAACAGCGACGACCAACCGTCTCGTGAAGTCCCGGGAAGATCAAATCAGCATTGCGGTGGACGCAATGGGGGGTGACTATGCCCCGGTCAACGTTGTTGCCGGTGCGTGCGAAGCCATTGTCGAATCGGCCGGTCGGTTCCATCTCGTTCTCGTCGGTCCGGAGGACACGATTCGTGCCGCCCTCCGCGACTACGGTCGCCACTCCGGAGCATCCGCACCACCCCCTGATTCCTATAGTATCGCGCATGCACCGGAGGTCATTGATATGCATGACCTGCCGACGGCTGCACTGAAAACCAAGCGCAAGTCCTCCATCAGTGTGGGACTGTATCTCCAGAAGGAAGGAGATGTTCAGGCGTTCGTCAGCGCCGGTAACACCGGTGCAGTGCTCTCAGCCGCCACGCTTATTCTGGGCCGGATCCATGGTATCGGTCGCCCGACGATCGGGGCTCTCGTCCCTACCGCCAAATCGCCATGCCTTCTGGTTGATGCAGGCGCGAATGTCGATTGCCGCCCGCAACACCTTCTTGAATTCGCCGTTATGGGATCGATTTACGTTTCCGCGCTGCGCGACCTCAAGAGGCCACGGGTTGGCTTGCTGAGTATCGGCGAAGAAGATACCAAAGGGAACGAAGCCACTCTGGCAGCCCTCAAACTACTCCGCAAGAGTAATCTGAATTTCGTGGGAAACGTTGAGGGAGGCGATATCCTCAGCGGTGATATCGATGTGGTCGTCTGTGATGGGTTTGCCGGGAATATTTTGTTGAAGTTCGGAGAGAGCATCCCCCACTTCTTGAAGACCAAGTTCAAAGCATTCGCAGAGGTGAGCATCACGAACAAAGTCGTCGGCCTCATGGTTCGCAATGCGCTCCGGAAAGTAATGAAGGATATGGATTACCAGGAGTATGGTGGTGTGCCGCTGCTCGGTGTCAACGGGGTCGCAATTATTGGACATGGCAAGTCCACTCCCCGCGCGATCAAGAACATGGTCTACCGGGCGGAAGAGATGGTGCTGAAAACCGTGAACAGGAATATCCAGGAGTCACTCACAAGTGTCAATGAGTAAGCGTAGGGCGGCAATAACAGCAGTCGGACATTATGTGCCGGAGAAAGTTCTGTCCAACCACGATCTCGAGAAGATCGTCGATACCAACGATGAGTGGATTCGCACGAGGACAGGAATTATCGAGCGGCGGATTCTCGAACATGGGGCAACGTCCGATCTGGGGGCGGGGGCGATACAGGCTTTGCTGAAAAACCGGGGAGTATCGGCCAATACAGTCGACCTCATCGTCGTCGCCACGGTCACCCCGGACATGTTTTTCCCTTCCACATCCTGCCTTATCCAGGAAAAGGTGCAGGCGAAGAATGCTTTTGCGTTTGATCTTTCGGCGGCATGCTCGGGATTTCTCTTCGCCCTCGTCACTGCAGCACAATTCATTGAGAACGGCTCGTACAGGCGTGTTGTCGTCGTCGGCGCCGACAAGATGAGCTCAATCACCGACTATACCGACCGCAACACCTGCATTCTGTTCGGGGATGCCGCGGGAGCGGTTATGCTCGAACCCACCGATGACCCCGACGCCGGCATTCTCGATCACATCCTCCGGTGCGATGGGAGCGGAGAACGGACCCTTCATATGCGCGGCGGCGGCTCACTCAACCCCGCAACGCACGAGACAGTCGACAAGAAACTTCACTACATCTACCAGGACGGAAAAGCCGTGTTTAAGTTGGCTGTGGTGGGAATGGCTGACATCTCCGCCGAGATCATGGAGCGGAATCACCTCACCGGCAAGGATGTAGACTGGCTTGTGCCCCATCAGGCAAATCTCCGGATCATCGATGCGACCAGAGAGCGCATGGGTCTGGATAAGTCAAAAGTAATGATCAACATCCAGAAATACGGCAACACCACCGCAGCCACAATTCCACTCTGTCTTTCCGAGTGGTGGCAGACAGGCAAACTGCGAAAAGGCCAAACCATTGTCCTTGCCGCGTTCGGCGCAGGATATACCTGGGGCTCGGTCCTTATTCGCTGGACACTCGAAAACGCCGCATAGCTTCCCTTACAAATGATGGCAAAAATCGCTTTTGTGTTTCCCGGCCAGGGATCACAGTACGTTGGAATGGCACGGGATTTCTATGACAACGCTTCCGTCGCGCGGGAGATGTTCACCGCCGCCGACGGCATCCTCGGTGTCCCTTTGAGCAGAATATGCTTTGAAGGACCGGATGATGAGCTCCGGCAGACAAAGAACACGCAACCGGCAATATTCCTGCACAGCGTGGTCGCAGCACGGTTCATCACCTCGTTGTCGCCCGATATGGTTGCCGGACATTCTCTGGGCGAGTATTCGGCACTTGTCGCNNCGCCTCCGTGGAGAATTGATGCAACGCGCGGGTGAACAGCAAAAAGGGACGATGGCGGCCATCGTGGGACTCGCATCCGAAGCGGTGGAGTTGCTATGCCGGGAGGCAGCAACGACGGGTGTGGTGCAGCCGGCAAACTTCAACTCGCCGGGACAGATCGTTATCTCCGGATCGGTTGAAGGAGTTCACCAGGCCATGGAGATTTCCCGCCGGAGGGGGGCAAAGATAGTCAAGGAACTTGTGGTCAGCGGGGCTTTCCATTCCCCGCTCATGGAATCGGCACGCGAAGGTCTGAGAGAAGCCCTCGATCGCACGACGATCAG
>PMMO01000003.1:1349-3339 GCA_003162215.1 Ignavibacteriota bacterium | reverse complement strand
TTCAGCAATTCGAAACTACGCTTGCTGGACCCCGGAGCGCAATGGATTTTACTGTCGTCAAGAGGCAACCATGGGCCGCGGTCCAGACCTTAGCACAGATCGTGGGTCTTCGTAAGGACCCTTACACCAGCGGGATTTTTCATCTGGCCTCGTTGTCCAGGAAGTACAATTTTCCTTCAGTATTTAATTTCATGGCCGGCGCGCGGAGTCAGTGGGACGAGGGATACAATCTGTCGGACCCTCTCGTAACGACGATCATACAGAAACTGTNNCAGGCGCCCAAGTCATAAACGCCGTCGAGATGGCAGAGCGTGGGAATTTTGATGCCGTTGTCGGTCCGGGCAAACATGGTGCGCGTCAGCACTATCTTCGTTTTCGAGTTCCGACGAGCTGGCGCAATTTGGAGCAGCTGGGTTTTGCGTATGACTCGACCCTTGGGTATGCAGATCACGAAGGCTTTCGGGCTGGCACCTGCCGGCGCTTCCGCCCGTTCGACGTTCAACTCGATAGGGCCCTCGAAATGTGGGAACTGCCTCTCATCGTTATGGACGCGACCCTCAACCGATATCGAGGCTTAACACCACAGCAAGGGAAGGAGAAGATCCTCGAACTCGCAAAGAGGAGTATGAGTGTAGGAGGTACATTGACAATTCTCTGGCACAATTCCTCCTTCAATTATTCGTGGAAGCCATGGGGTCAGATGTACCCCGAAGCGCTGAAGCATTTGTCGGACATGGTTTCTGGGGTTGCATGAGATTCGTCAAGCTCCTTGGGACATTCCGGAAAGGGTCGAAGAAGTGAACTTCAGGGGGGGGGTGGCATTGTCCGCCGATTATGTTCGTCGATTCGTCTCGGGGCGGATCGGCAGACAGGCTTCCCTTGTGGTTGTCGGCGATGGGATCACATTTGCTGTCTCAACAATCGCCACGATGGTCCTCGCGAGGATCATGCCGGAAGATTCGATGGGAACCTACCGCCAGATCCTGTACCTGACCCAAATGGCGATCATGGTTGCAGATTTGGGTCTCAGCATCAGCGTGTACAGGTTCTGGAATGCGCTTGAACCCCACGACCGTCCCGTCTATGTCCGCATGATGGTCATCGCTTCGGTTGCTATCTCGATACCGCCGTCAATCATTCTTGCTCTGCTTTCACCTCTCCTCGCCGAAGCATACAGGAACCAGGGTCTCCACCTGGCACTGCTTATTTCCGCTCCACTTCCGCTGGCAACCATTCCTCTGAGCTTGCTCAGGCCGGCGCTCATCAGTCAAGGATACTCCATACGCGCAACGCTCATTGAGACAGGTTTTGCGCTCTTAAGCGTGCTCTCTATCGTTGTGCCGATTGCTGCCGGCTTATCCCTGAACTCGGCGCTGGCAATATGGATAGGTGTCTCACTCCTCCGTCTGGTCGTGGTTCCTGTCATCTTCCGAAAGTTTCTGATATTTGGCACTCGCTGGTGGGACTCGGGCATTCTCCGCACTGTGTGGCGCTATCTGTGGCCCATCCAAATGGCCCGCCTCCCCTCGTACTTTTCGGGCTATCTGGACAAGATTATCATGTCACTGTACCTTTTGCCCCGCGACTTCGCAGTCTACAGCCTGGGTGCTCGCGAGATACCGTTCGTGGGAGCGATTGCCTACTCAATATCAGGTGTATTGTTGCCTCATCTTGTTGAAGACGTCCGGACGGGAAACGTCGACCAGATATGCAGACGATGGCGAACGTCGTGCCTCAAGACCGCATTCGTCACATATTTCTTTGCCGGGTTCTGTATCTGGAATGCGCCTGAGGTCATGCGATTCCTTCTTTCATCAACCTATGAGGAGAGCTGCGTGCCTTTCAGGTTTTTCGCAGCAATAACGTACCTTCGGGTTGTTGAATACGGGAGTATCCCCAAAGCGTTTGGCCGGACGAAGGCGATTTTCATTATGACCCTGGTGGCCGCTCTTGTGCTTGGTGTTGTTGCCATTTTCCTGACTCCGCGATT
>PMMO01000003.1:0-1332 GCA_003162215.1 Ignavibacteriota bacterium | reverse complement strand
GGGTACAAGCTCGCCATTTTGGCCGCCTTGTCGGGAAGCGTTTACTTGATTGTTCTAAAGACAACCGGGTTGTCTCGCCACTACATCAAGGCTTGAACTGAAAACGGGGGTCACTTACAAATGGAATCGCGTAGAAACAGTCGCCTGTTGTTTCTTGCCTACTACTTTCCACCGGTGAGATCAATCGCGTCGGTCCGTTCATGGAACATCGCGAAGAATCTTTCCAGGATGGGGTGGGACGTTACACTCGTCACCCCGGATCCATCGTTGTGGCGAGACCCGGACAAATCGATTGATGTCTCGGCTTTATCACGGGCATTGGGCATCAGGTTCGTGTATACGGGCCACAAATGGCGGTTCTTGAACCCAGACCATCTTCGATGTGCCGACAAAGGCATTGGTGGTTACGCGGCGAAACTGGCGTGTCGAGTGAGCTTGCTTTTCAGGATTGAGCGTGAAGCAGGTTGGAATCGGGCTGCTCTCAAGGCGTGTAGCCAATTGCGATCAGACGATTTTGATGTCATTCTCGCCACAGGGAGTCCTTTTTGGGCTTTTGGGGTCGCAGAGAAAGTTGCGCGGAAATTCCAGAAACCATTCGTCCTGGACTATAGGGATCTGTACACGGCCAACCCCCACCTCACTCGCAACGCCGCTTTCCATTTGGTGAGGAAGGAACAACGCCATTTATTGAAAGCTGCTGCGGTCACAGTGGTTTCCGACTCTATGAGGCAATCGATGCAGAAGCGCTATGGAGTCGGAGGAAAAACATATGTTGTCACAAATGGCTATGACCCCGAGGAGTTGAACGCAACGAGTGCGGAGAGGTTTGACCACTTCGCGATTGTCTATGCAGGTCAATTCTACCCTCCCATTTCTGTCGTCACCCCCATAATGGCCCTCTTGGCGAGACTGAAGGCCGTCCATGGACGACCAATGCCCAGGTGGGCATTTCACTATTATGGTGAAGCAAAAGACTCTGTTCAAAATGAAGCTATGCGATTTGGAGTCGCTGAGCATGTGGTGATTCATGGCCTTGTTCCGCGTGGAGAATCACTTGCTGCAACGCGCGGAGCGGGCGTTGCTGTAGTCGTCATTTCTGTCAAATCGGATTCTACGCTTGAGGAGAGAGGACTGATCACGGGGAAGATATTTGAACCCATTGGGTTGTCAACCCCGATTTTACTCATTGCCCCCCCCGGGACCGACGCCGAGGCAATACTTGAAACCGCAGGCGTGGGCAAACGGTACGAAGGGGGTGACATCGACGGGATGACCGACTATGTACTTCAACTTATGAGCGGACTTCGTCCCGGGAAGAGAAGGCCGGAGGAA
>PMMO01000247.1 GCA_003162215.1 Ignavibacteriota bacterium | reverse complement strand
CGATGATCGCGTTCAACACGTCCGCCGCCAGCTGTGGTTCCTCCATCTCAATCGTCACGACGACTGTACTCGTCTTCGTCTCGTACGTCGTGGTCATGCGCCCCGCAAGCTCCCGCAAGGCCGCGTCAATATTCTCTTCGCGGGTCTTCTTTGTGAGTTCAAAGTACTGGATGAGGTCCACCGAGTCGCTGTAGCGCGTAGTTTTGTATTTTGCCAGGATGACCGGGCGGAGAACCGTTTCGCTTGCCAGGATGATCGGATAGAGCCGCGAAATCTCCGAACCCGGCACGCTGACCCCCGCAAGCTGGGCAAGTCCGGAAAACTGGCTCAAGCCCCCCAGCTTGGCTTTGTCAGTCTCGGGAAGGAGCGACGCAGAAGCCTTATAGGTCAGATCGAGCACAAGGAAGTTCACAATCCCCGTCACCAGGGCAAGGCCCAGCGCAACGAAGAGAATAATCTTCCGGTGCTGCCAAACAGNNTGCTGCCAAACAGGCGCCAGAGTCTCGTGCAGCTTGCGTCTTGTAGTGTGTGCGCTCTCGTCTGGTACGCTCATGAAGTCATCCCTGGTTCGTACATTCATACACTCTACTTCGTCACCTGAATCACCGCCACCGTCAACGCGGCAAGGCTGACAAGAATGGTGGCCAGATCACGAATAATGGGAAGCACCGTATCGGGTTTTTCGATTTTCCTCGGGACAAGAATGGAACTCCCCGGGAGGATATCTCCGTGCTCCCACTTCTTACCGCCCGGGAGAAAGACGACCGTATTGCTTTCTTCCGCTTCTTCCTTGTACCCTCCTGCCTGACGGATGTAATAACTGAGACCTTTCCCTTCTTCAAACAGCACCGGCGATGGCACGTACACCTCACCGCTGACATAGACGACATCCTCGGTAAACGCCACGTGGATTGAATCTCCGTCGTACACCACAATATTATCACGCGAGGTGATATCTTCTATTGCGTTCCGGAAATCCAGCGGGATAAGACCGGCGTTATTGAACTTCCTGAACAGTCGCGAACCCTCCAGGTAGGCACCCGGCCGCAAGCCGCCGGCCCTCGAGAAGATCTCCGCCAGGCGCTCTCCTTCAGACCGGATGGAATACACACCCGGGAATAGTACATAGCCGGAGATACGAACAAACTTCTGCTGGGAGATTTTCGGATTGAATGGCACGAAGAGGACATCGAAATCGCGTAATGTCAGATCATCGGGTATGCCCTCTTGCCAGTACTCTTTCTGACTGTTGATCTTGATAAGTTGCGCATACGTGCGCAAATCTGTCGTGTCGCGACGCGACAATTCCCAACCTTCGACAGATGCCGCTTCAGCAAGGCCGCCAGCCATGACCACGAGATCTGCGATATGCATTGTATCAAGACGCGGATATTCCCCCGGATTGCGCACGGCCCCGAAGACTTTGACGGTGTGGCGCGGTGAGAACTGGCTGTCAGCATAGACCACCACGCTGTCTTCATTCATCAACTGGAGATTGTGTTGCTCGTCACCGGAAAGAGCGAGACGGAGATTGAATCCATATACCCGTTTCCGGAGGTTCGGCAATGTTCGGAAAAGCGTACCGCGCTCAGAAAACGTGCTCAAGCGGAGGCTGTCGGCAGCCCGGATCAGATCGGCAACACGCATGCCAGGACGGAGTTCGAAAGGGCCGGGTTTGTTGACGCTGCCTTCAATCACCACGCGATTCTGATACCGCAATTGCAGTCCATAGACCGTCACAATGTCGCCATTCTCCAATGGGAGTGGACTCGAGAGCAGCGATGCGATATTGTCGAACTTCGCGTCAAAATCCAGTATGTCGCGGTCGTACTCATGACGGCGTTCGAAAGGAACCACCCGTTCAATATGAAGACGATCAACGTAAGCGTCAAAGCGGAGTCCGCCGGCCAGCCTGACGAGATCGCCGAGGTGTTCCTCATCGCGCAACTCGTAGATCGCGGGGCGCTGCACGAGGCCGACAATCGCCGCGCGGCGGTTGACCGGTTTCACAAACACAATGTCGCCATCGAGCAATGGCACATCAGCGCTTCTGTCCCCCCGCAGGATGTAGCTGTAAAGATCAATCCCCGGCAGGGTTTCCCCGTTGCGCATGACCTGAACGTTCCGCAGAGTTCCCCCGCTGTTCGGGCCTCCCGCAAGATAGAGCGCATGGAGAACAGTCGACATTGAGGTGAGCCCATATCCTCCGGGCTTCTGGACTTCGCCGAGTACGAGGACCTGAATGGTCTTCAGCTGTCCCAGAGAGACGTCAAGGAATGCACTTGCTTTCCCTGCTCTTCCGGTGAGACTCGAGTAGACGGTAGACATCCGGCGTACCAGCCGCTCACGGAACTGTGCCATGCTCTGTCCCTGCGCCATTACGGGGCCAACGTCGGGCACATACACGTTTCCTTCGCGATTCACCTGAAGGCGGTGATACAGCTGGGTCTCTCCCCACACCGTTATCACCACTTCATCACCGGCGCCCAACACATACGAAGGAGGTGTTGCGACAGTCACCGACGGAGTAAATGTGGAAGGTGGAAAGTGGAAGAGCGCATAGCCGAAGGGTTGCACAAGCGAATCGACGCCACGCCGGCCATGGAAGCCGGGGACCACTGCGAGTGTGGCAGGAAGCGGCATCTCCACAGACGGCATGACCGTATCGGACCGAAGCACAGCCGAGCTCTGGCTCAGCCCGATTAGGCGCGGATCGACTACCCGCGCCCTGGAGCGTTCTTCCTGGGATGATGCGCCTCTCGTAAGATAGTCCTGAAGCGAAATCCCCAGCGATTGGGCACGTTTGGTTGCTTCTTCGATGGTTATGCCGTGCTGCTTCAGTGCTCTCTCAATTTCATCGGGAGTCATCTGGCGCAGCTGGGTTTCCGCCTGTTCACGGACCTGCTCACGCACCTGTGCCGCAACGTACATTGTACTCATGAGCAGAACGATGCCAATCCACATCATAAGTCTCATACGCATGCACATCATGTATTAGCCCCTTCGTTGAACCACGTTGACGATACGGCCTTGCGTTTTCCCGAAGAAATGGTTAATTGAGTGCAACAACGCGTTCCTCACCATGCGCATAGCCATTCTCTCCGACATCCACTCCAATCTTGCAGCCCTTGAAGCGGTCATCCGAAAGATGGACGACCTGGGGATCTCAACCGCGTGGTGTCTCGGGGACATTGTCGGTTACGGTCCCTTCCCGAACGAGTGCCTGGAAATCGTTCGAACACGGTGCTCCCTGGTAGTCACCGGGAATCATGACAGCGGCGTCGTGGGAGTGACGCCAGTCGACGATTTCAACGAGTTCGGCCTCCGCGCCATATACTGGACTCGTGGAGCGATTACCGCCGAGCATCTGGAGTATCTCCGTGGTCTTCCGCTTTCCGAGACGTACGAGTCCTCCACGCTGGTTCACGCATCGCCGTTCGAGCCGTCGAAGTGGCATTATCTGCATTCTGTCCGGGGGACGGCGAAGAACTTCCACGCTTTCGCCACGCGCCTCTGTTTCATCGGGCACACGCATGTTCCGGTGGTCAACGGCGAAGACGGAACGGTCAACCGTTTCACGGCGAAAGGCCGGTACATCATCAATGTCGGGAGCGTGGGGCAGCCGCGCGACGGCAACCCGGCAGCAGCCTTTGGCGTCTACGACAGCGATTCAGGTCACTACGAGTCAGTCCGTGTGCCATATGCAATTGAAAAGACAGCAGAAGCAATTGTAAGAGCCGGACTCCCGGAACATCTTGCGAGGCGCTTATACCAAGGAACGTAGAAAAGTGCACAAAACCGTTTGAAGAATCAAGCGGGGGGCTTGCGTGCCGCGGCGATTTTGCTTATCTTGAGCCAATCTTTTGAGATGTTTCGGTGCAATATCCATCCTGGAGGGGTGGGTGAGTGGCCGAAACCAACGGTTTGCTAAACCGTCGTAGGGGTTAAACCTCTACCGAGAGTTCGAATCTCTCCCCCTCCGCTTCCCCAATACAATTGAGAATCGCAGATTTTGATTTTGCGATGGTCGATTCGTCTCGCGTCAACTCCCGACTACTCCACTTTTTCGACCCCCACAGTGTGCGATTTAGTGCGCGGTCACTCTCACCGTCCTGCTTCTGCAAAACGGACGGCTTCCGATATTCCTTGCAACCGCCGCAAATCCGCCGTCCAACGAAACAGAAGGTAAAATTATGTCTTCGTTGGCATCGGCATGAAGACATTACTTATTCATCAGCTGATAGTATTATTATGGGCGTTCCGATCTGAATATACTTGTCCATTTCCACAATACCATTGTTGTCCATACGGATGCATCCACTCGTCGCGAGATGTCCGATGGAAGGTTTATCGCAGTTTCCGTGGATGTCGTATCGAGCAGAGAGCCCCAGCGGTTTGCCATTCACTTTCGGGATCTTACCCTCTCTTAGATTCTTATTGTAGGTCTTCACATCGTGACTGTCTGGGTAGCTAATGTGAAAATCACGGGGACCGAACGCGTTATCTCCTTGGTCTTCTTCAGGATGATTGAACTTGCTGTGCCCGTCCTTGGCACGAAAAAACATCCTGTTCATCTTCGCAAGCCTGCTGTACGATGACGTCGTTGTATCCGCATCCCTGCTCAGTATTACAGAGATCTTGTATTCACCCTCGGGTGTTCTGTTATCACCGCCGTATAGCGGTGCCTTTTTGTCCGGATTTCTGCCGTACGCGATTGGGTAGCTGGCAACGACTTCATAATTCCTGTTGATGATCTCTAAGGTGAATGTGCTCTTTCGAACTAGTAAGATAAACTGCCCGTTGAATCTGGCAAAACAATTCTTAATCCTTCCGTGAACATCTTGATCACTGGTGTGGCGACCTGCAGTTGAATCGGTCTTGCCAAGAGAATCGTCAATAGGGGCAAAGGCGAACAAGCACATTGCCACTATCAAACGCAGAAGTATTCTCCTACAAAAGAGCTCTTGCATAAGACATGTCGTATGTGGGAGTATTGACATTGTATATTAATTGTGATACAGTAATACATGGGAATCACCTGGGATCCACAGAAGGAACGCAGGCTTCGTAAGGAACGCGGAATAGAAATCCGCGAAATCGCCGACTTGATTGCCGACGGCGAATATACAGCCATCCTTGAAAACCCGAGTCGACCGTCCCAGTTCATATTCGTTCTCCCGTACCATGGCTACACGCATGTGGTGCCATTTGTGATCGCCAAGGACGAAACCGTTGTGTTGAAGACCGTGTTTCCCAGTCGTAGGTTCCATCAGATATATGGAGAAAGCCATGAAACCAAAACTTGATGCCGCCGAACGATCTATCGAACGCGCCGCAAGCTCGTATCGTCCAGTGTCCGGCAAAGACCGGAAGCGCATCGAGACGATCTTGGATCGTTCACGCAAGAGCCGAAATATCAACATCCGCATCTCAGAACCAACACTTGCCGAGCTCAAGAAACTGGCCGAACGAGAAGGGTTGCCCTATCAGACACTGGTTTCGAGCATCCTGCACAAGTATGTCACCAATCGCCTCGTGGACGAAGAGGCGATCACAAAATCCCTCCGGTTTCTGCGCTCTGACCACTAACGCATCCCCCTCAGTCGACCGTCATTTCATCAGGAGTGTTGCCAACAAAGTACGACGCTATGGAGGCTTTGTAGTGTCCGGAGACTCGTTTCAGGGGCATCAGAGCAAATCCAATCCCATGAATATTGACGACGATCGATCCTACGCGCAGAATTTTCGGTCGGTGGCGGGAACATAGTTCACGCGGGCAAAACTGCCGGTATGAAATCTGTTATCCGGCGTAGTAAAGTCTAACCCCATGCTGTCACTCGCCTGGGACATGTAGACCACAGACGTGTCACCCGCGAGGCTCCATAGGTCAAAGAAGTAAAGTACGACCTTGCCATTGTCGAGCATGACACTGGGGTCAACCGGGTTGAGCGTCGGAGCATGGAACTGGGCATGTCCTTTGAAATGCCATGTGAGGCCGCGGTCGACCGACTCGATCATTCCCATCGTCTCGATGTGAGTGACAAGATCGTTTGGAGATGTTGACCGGCCATGCACGACGGCATGGACCGATACGAAACCAAAACATAGGGATCCTGTCACAATGAGAAGGTTGATGCTCAATTGCCGAAGTGTGCGGCACATCGCGAGTCCCTCCTTCCGAGCATTGGTGTATCGATCCTATCGACTCATCGTTCCCCGCAGTATCACATCCACCCGGATCATTTGGCTTCGTACTGATCCCCCATTGGCCACACTAGCGGCCACATTTCACCGGACCGCACCCCCTTCCGCGTGTCACCTTCCCAGCACTTTCCACAGATGCTCGATGTTCTGCTGGTGAATGTCGAGAATCTCCCACTCGGTTCCACGAAGCGTCTCATTGGACAGCTTGGCGACCTCGGGAAAATCCTTCAGCGGCATTTCGGCCTTTGCCTGTTCCAGCGTTTTGCCGTTGGATTTAGCGCGCCGGATCCCGTTCCACAATTCTTCCAGGTAGGAGACAAACTGCTGATACTGCTCCTTTTTCATGATGGCGCGGCCGTGGCTCGCCAGAAACCGGGTGTTCTCGTTGGCCTCGTTCAACAACCCGTGCATCACGACAAACCAGTTGTCTACGATCGCCGGAGCGGCCTCCTCCGTTACCTTGCCCGTGATCGGAACGTGGTTGGGATAGAAAACGCCAGCGGTCAGGATGAGATTCTCCTCAGGAATACTCACAACAATATCGGCGATTCCGTGGGCGTAACCGTAATGTATCAGCCGCACGGTGACATCACCGAGATGCAATGTCATTTCCCGATCGAACGTGATTGTTGGTGGAACCACCGCCGGATTCTCGCAGTAATCCGCCTGAATGATCTGCCAACCTTTTTCGTAGTCGCCGTAGCCGTGCTCCTCGAGTTTCTTGGGATCATTTCTGAGCAGCCGTTCCCGCGATCTGGCAACCTCCCTTTCACCAATCCCGCGCACATTTGTCACGCGCTTGGGATCATTCATCGATTTGAGCATCTCGCTGCGCAACGATACGTGGCCGATGATCGGAAGGTCGGCAAAGGCTTCATTGCCCCCGATATGGCATATGTCTTCGTGCGTGTTAATCAGATATGCGAAATCATTGCGCTTGAATTCCGCCTGGATCGCGTTGCGAAAGCCCTGGGCGATCGTCTTCGAAAACGGCGCGTCCACGACGACAATTCCTTTCTGTGTCGCGAGCGCTACGATGGCATTGTCCCACGGATCGCCATAGAACACAGCAGCGCGCGGGCTGAGCCGCTGCACCGTGACGTCGAATGACGACGTGCCACTCTCCACGCCATTGACGCCGGCCAGCGACAACTCCCGACTACTGCACTTTTCCGACCCCCACAGTGTGCGATTTAGTGCGCGGTTTGCAGAACCGGCACTCTCTGCATTCCCCCACCACATACCAGCAGTGATTGTCAACGCGGCGTCAGGTGCAGCCACTGGCCAGATGAGCATGATCAGTTTTCCAGCCAGTCATCGACAGCATGCCTTAACAACCAGCAATACACATAAAACGTCAGCAGCGGAAACAGCTGAAAAGCCAAAGCGAGACGTGGATCCTCAACAGGAACAAACACAAGCAAACAAGGGACGCACACCATCAGAACAAATGTGATCAACCAGCCAAATCGTCGTGTCCGTATGATTGTCGTAAGCAGGAATGGGGTAAACGCCAACGCCGCAAGGATGAGGAGCGCGTACCACCAAATGAACGGAAGCCCCAACCCCAATAGGAGATAGACCGAGCCTTTGGCGAGAACCACAGTGGACACTCCACCAATTGTCTCAATGGTCAGCCAAAAGCGTAGTCGACGGAGACGTTCTCGGTCTGCCTCGATCTCGGCATCAATGACTCGAACCTGTTGGGCAATTGACCGTTGTACTTGTCTCAGATGTTCGAGACTTGTTTGGGAAGGGGGCAGTTGGCCTACGGCGGCCATCTCCGTACCCATCGATTGATCCTCAAAAGCATGAATCTCCGCTTGATTCTTTCTGAGTCGACTCTGGACCTCTCGTCTTCTAACTTCCAGCTCTTTCTGGAGAGTACTTCGCAAGTGTGCCTCCTGAACAAGATGAGAGTGCTTTTTCGTTTACTCGGCGTGCCCGCCTGCGAACAATCCCAGGACTTGCACAGTCCTCACATTTTCCGTGAACATGCGCCACCCCATGGACATGTGTTTATGCGCGTAGTGTAGGGAAACGGAATGCGATTGTCAACCAAGGGCCAGCCAGAACAGAGTTCCGTAGCTGTAGATGTCTACTGAAACGAAACCGCAACCCACCGGCAAGATTCGAAACGAAGGTGGCGGGTCTCGGTCGACCATAGACCTGAATCGTGGTTCTTTTCATCTCCTTTTCATATAAGTTCTGTACATTTCTCCTGAAAGAAGAGGAAAAAGTAACCTATGATTTTGCGGTGGGCAAAGGGAAGTCGGAACTGGTCATAGAACCCTCGGGCACAATTGTAAAGCACTCCAAGGCTTTGAAGGAGAATAAAGAGAAGGAAGAAAAAGAAGAGAACGAAAAGGAAGATTACGCTTATCCATGCATGAAGGAACGGGGCCGAGAACCGGAATATCAATGAACGACGTCAGATCCTGGCTGCACAAAGCAATTCGTCTCGTAATTGCCGGCCCCGTACGGTGTTTCCCGGCGGCGCTTCTCTCGGTGAGCATTTTCTGCTCGAGTCTGATCGCTCAAAATGAATCTGGCGGCACAATCAGGGGCCAGGTCGTGGAGGAGTCTCAGAAGCGTCCGCTGCCTTTCGTCAACGTGCTCCTCGAGAGAACATCGGACAGCACGCTGGTAACGGGAACGGCAACAGACAAGAACGGCAAGTTTGTCTTCCTTGAGGTAGAAGTTGGCGAGTATTTCTGCAGATGCAGTCTGATCGGCTACAGGGCCAAGCTGACAGTTCCCATCCTTATCGACGCCCAGCACAGAAATGCAGATCTCGGGAGACTCGGCCTGAGGGAAACCGCTGTCAATCTCGACGAGGTGCTGGTGACGGGGCAGAAGGCGCTTCAGAACAATGCAATCGACCGGAAGATCTACAACGTTGATCAGGACCTGATGAGCAAGGCCGGTTCCGCGAGCGAATTACTGCAGAATGTACCATCGGTGACAGTCGATATTGACGGGAATGTGAGTCTCAGAGGTTCGTCGAATGTCCTGATGTTGATCAACGGAAAGAACTCTTCATTAATGGGAAGGAACCGCGCCGAAGTTCTCCAGCAGATGCCTGCAAGCACGATCGAGAGGTTTGAGGTAATAACAAATCCATCTGCGAAGTACAAGCCGGATGGGACATCCGGGATCATCAACATCGTGCTGAAGAAGAGTACTTCAGTCGGCTTAAACGGAAGCATAACAGCAAACGCCGGGAATCAGGGGCGGTACAATGGTAATATTCGACTGAATTACAGCCCCGGGGACTTCAATCTGTACGGGAGTTACAGCTACAGGCAGGATAGCCGCAACAGGATCAACAGCGATTCGAGGATTCAGAGTGATTCCGCGCTGAGCTACTTCCGGCAGGACCTGGCATCTTACGCGGACCCCGTTTCGCACATGATAAACCTCGGGTTTGAATGGGATCTTAATGAGGCAAACAGTGCCGGGGCATCCGGTCATTACTTTCACAATGCGTTTACCCGGACGGAATACGCGACGAATCTCCTCCAGAACGTCAACAGAGTTTCAACGGAGGCTTACGATCGTAACCGCCTGGATTATGAATATCAGGAAGACTATGGATTTGATGCGTTCTTTGAGCACAAGTTTCCCGACGAGGATCATAAACTAAAGACGGAATTCTCCTTTTCAGGCCACCCCGAAAAGGAGGACAATCGCTATACCAACCTCTTCTCTTTACCTGCGGGTCCTACGCAATACGACAACACACTCATCAAACCTCTTGAGAACAAGACTCAGCTTTCTTTGGACTACTCCGATCCTCTCACTGAACATTCCACTCTCGAAGCTGGGTATGCCGGAGAACTCAACCACGGTGACTATAACTTCAATGTCAGTTATTTCGATCTGAATCAGCAGGCATTTGTGACGGACATCGGGAAGACCAGTCACTTCATATTCGATGAGACTATTCACGCTCTCTACGCGACGTACCGGCAGTCATTCGGCGCTTTCGGCCTGCTTGCGGGTCTGCGGACTGAACAATCCTATGCTACGTCGAACCTGGTAACCCTGGATTCAGTCCGCAGCAACAGTTATTTCAAGGTCTACCCCACACTGCATCTATCCTACCAAATCAGCGAAGCGGCTGAGCTGCAGCTGAACTACAGCCGACGTGTCCACAGACCGGAAAGTGACGACCTCAATCCTTTTCCTGAATACCGGGACCCCAGGAATATCCAGGCTGGAAACCCCGCATTGATGCCCGAGTTCATCCATTCTGTTGAATTCGGCTGCAAGCTCCAGAACAGCCTTATGTCCGTAATCCCGAGCCTCTATTATCGGTACACCTCAAACAGATTCACGTCTGTCACGAAGGTCCTTAACGATTCAACACTCCTCACCACGAGAACAAATCTTGCAAATGATCAATCGGCCGGGCTGGAAGTGATTGTGTCGGCAAACCTCGGAGATGTTTTTGCATCGAACATGAGCGTGAACATTTTTTACGATCAGATCGATGCGACGAACCTGGGCTACGGGGCGAACAAATCTGTGATCACCTGGAGTGGTGCTCTGACCGCGAGCATTAACGTTGTGAAGGGAACGATGTTTCAGCTCAATACAAATTACAATGCGGGCCGGCTGACGCCACAGGGAGAGTCCCACCCAAGCTATGTCGTAAATGTCGGTGCGCGTCAGGACCTTCTTGATGGGAAGTTGTCCGTGAGCCTCACGGTTGCAGATCTTTTTCACACATTGAAGAGACAGCTCGAGTTGAATACTCCGCTGTTGAATCAGACAGTCATCAACAAGCGTGATTCCGGCATAGTCTACCTGGGACTTACCTATCACTTCGGTACCGAAACGAAGAAACCTAAGGACGATCAGTTGCGGTATGACAATGGACTATAGAATTTGTGCGACTCAACCAAACGAGCCCGCCGGCGCGCGATTCTCGCACCTTTCCCAGCCGCGATTCACATGTCACCCACAGCGGCCTCTACTTGAGTTGTAGATTCTATCGAGCTTGATCTTTTGCTCGTTCAATATCTTGACCTCTGTTCCAACTCAGCCCCTGGGACAGGCGGAATGAATTCCATACCTGAAAACGCCCTGAACACGTGATCGGAAGACAGGACGAAAGCGATCCGTCTCTGGTCCATATTGTAGGCAACATCAAAGCGGAAGATTCCATTGCCGAGATTCTTTCCGCTCTCGATTTGCAGTCCGACGCCTGCCGCCGAATGGAAATGTTGACCGCCAAATCCCTCACCC
>PMMO01000186.1:40623-40745 GCA_003162215.1 Ignavibacteriota bacterium | reverse complement strand
TCGCCGATGAACCTCCCGTCCGTCGTCTGGTGCTGAAAACCGAGAGTGACGTTCATTTTCCGCGATATATTCTGGCTGAACGTGCCGTCGACGTTGGAGTAACCGTACGCGCCTTCGGAGTA
>PMMO01000186.1:37614-40602 GCA_003162215.1 Ignavibacteriota bacterium | reverse complement strand
GCCTGGCTGTACTGTCCCTCGCTCTCCTGGTCCATCATGAAGACTCCGGGGAAGGACTCCAGTATCCCCCCCAGGGAGCGATAGTCGAGCCAGTGGAGGTCCCGGCTTGTCCTGACCCCGGAGGTGTCGGCGAACCGGTCGAGCGTCCCCACGAGGGACGGCGTGCTCATCCTTCCCAGCGTGTCCGCTGCCGCCGCACTGGAATCGTTCCTCCCCTGTCTCAGGGAGTCGGCCGCCGCATGACGGATCCGAAGTGAGTCCTCGCGAGGAGTACGGGGTCGCGTGGAATCCGGAGGGGGTGCTTGTGGCGCCAGCGCTGCCGCCATCTTTGGCAGCGGCTTCGGTAGCGCCGCAGGCGCCACAATGACGCAGAGCAGGAGCAGGCAGAGAGCGATCAACGCCCTCCTGCGTCCCGGCCGCCGTCGGACTGGTTCAGATCTGGTTCGGGACGCAGAACGTCGCAACTTCATACCCGGGAATGTGGGGGAGTGATAAACGTCCGGACGCCGGGCGATGTGAGCGAAGCCGCTGCGAGACCGGCGGCTCCCGTGTCATGAAAGAATCCGTAGACTGATGACCCGCTCCCCGACATCGACGCAAAGAGGGCCCCGTCCCTCGCCATCGATTCCTTGATGGACCGGATCACGGGGTGCTCCCGGAAAACGGGAGACTCGAAATCGTTGACCAGGTGTTCGCGCAGGAGGAGGGGATCCGACATCCCGCGGAGGAGAANNACCTGGACAGGGGGTGTGCACAGGAGAATGGCGAACGGGACGTCGAGCCGGAAGTATTCCAGAACCTCTCCTCGACCCGTCCCGAGCGCGGAGTCCTCCCCGAGGAAGAACGGGACGTCGGAGCCCAGCCGGAGTGCCAGTGCACGGAGGTCGTCTTTGGGAAGGCTCTTCCCCCAAAGCGCGGGGAGTGACCGGAGCACAGCAGCGGCGTCCGCGCTTCCACCCCCCAGGCCGGCCGAGACGGGTATGCGCTTGGTGATGTCGATCCGGACTCCGGGTCGTACTCCGGGCCGCACCTCCGTTCCTGCATCGAGCCTTTCCCGGAGCATCAGTGCCGCGGCGTGGCAGATGTTCGTCTCATCAGAGGGGGCCGTGGGGTCGGTTGTGTGCACCGTGATGGCGTCCGAGGGACGGAGAAGGATGTCGTCGAAGAGGCCGATGCGGTGGAAAACCGTGCAGATCTCGTGATACCCGTCGGTCCGCTTCCCCGTCACACGCAATCCGAGATTGATCTTGGCGTATGCCCTGCAACTGATCTGGGGGGGAATGGGGGACATGGTGTTGAAATATACGCCCGAAAGAGTGTGAAAGCAAAACACGGGGAGCAGGATCGAACAGGGGTAACGCCCCGTCTCCGTGCCCCTCGGCACGGGCGGTGTCCCACGGCACAGCCGGTTGACTCTCGTCGGAACCGGGATTACATTATAAACATACAGTTCATTGATCAGACGGCTTCTTGTGTCCTGTTTTTGGGGAGAGGGGCCGTTTTTTTTGCTTTCGCATAAGGATGCGGGACTCGGTCCTTGGACGACAAACGCAAACGCAAAATCGCGCTTCTCTGAGGAGAAAGACGGCCATGAGACATGTATTGCTCTGTTCCATAGTGGCATCATTGGCTCTATGTGCGGACTCCTCGTTCTCACAATCCAGCTGGTTCTGGCAGAATCCATCACCGACCGGTCAAAGACTCAACGCAGTTTCTTCTCCTGATACCAATACGGTGGTAGCAGTTGGCCCTTTTGGAACGCTGCTCCGATCGACAGACGGCGGTTTGACGTGGAAGGAGCCTGTGATCGGAACCCCGCATCATCTCAATGGTGTCTCATTTGGTGATGCATATTCAGGTACAGCGGTCGGAAGTTATGGCGTGATCATGCACACCACGAACGCGGGTGCGACCTGGGTTGCGCAGTCAAGCGGGACATCGGAATTCCTGAATGGAGTATGTTTCACGGACGCCGGGACAGGGACAGTTGTCGGGAGCAATGGCATAATTCTTCGCACGACGAACGGAGGTGCTACCTGGGCAACGCAATCAAGCAGGACAACAAATTCTCTTTCAAGTGTTGATTTTGTGGATGCCAATACGGGGACTGCTGTGGGGGAGGCCGGCACGGTTCTCCGGACGACGAATGGAGGCGCGACATGGACGCCACAATCAGGCGGAACTGTGTGGCCTCTCTATGGAGTCCACCTTACGGATGACAGCACCGGCACGGCAGTGGGGTGGGGGCCTACGGGATTACGCTCCGCGGACGGTCTGGTCCTTCGCACAACGGATGGAGGCACCACATGGGCCGCGCAGAATATAAAGTCAATCCCGTTATATGCTGTTCGGTTTAGCGATNNGGGGGCTATTTTCCGCACGACAGATGGAGGGGTGAAGTGGTCGGCTCAGTCAACGCTGCCGACATCATCGGCACTCTACGGGGGTTGCTTTGTTGACGACAAGACCGCGTTTGCTGTGGGCAACAACGGCGCTTTGCTTCGCACAACAGATGGAGGCTCCACATGGACCAGGCCGTCAGGCGATTTTGGACCCACCGAGTTCCACGCAATCGCGTTCGCTGATGCGGATTCAGGAACCGCCGTCGGAAATTTCCATGGATATTTCCGTAGCACTGACGGTGGAGCTACCTGGGTGTGGCAGTATAACACCATCATGTTGTATGCGTATGCAGTCTGTTTCCCGAGTTCCCGTGTTGGATACATGGTGGGGAATGGCATCGCCAAGACAACTGACGGTGGGGCTTCGTGGATCAAGCAATCAGCCGGGCCCGACCTGNNTTCACGGACGCAAACACGGGGACCGCCGTGGGGTCTGACGGAACCGGCAGTTGCATTATTCGCACGACGGATGGAGGGGCGACCTGGACAAACCAACCAAGTGGATTGCCTGGTGCGCCTTTCAACTCCATTCTCAATGCGGTCTGCTTCCTGGATGCAAACACAGGGATTGCAGTCGGACAAAGTA